>CAJBSQ010000061.1 GCA_903958265.1 uncultured Planctomycetaceae bacterium | reverse complement strand
GTCGCGACCGCGGATCCCGGGGCGCGGGCCGACCGCCGCGCGAGGGCGGTGCCGGTGGGGACGGCCCACCGCGGGGTGAGGGGGGACCCTCGCCGGAGCGGTTTGTAGAACGCGCCCTGTCGTTTGATGCCGACGGCGACGGCAAACTCGACAAATCGGAACTGGAGCAGTTTGCCGGCGAGGTGATGCAGCGAATGCGTGCCGGCATGGCCGAGCGGGGAGTGGGCCCCGGGGGAGAACGGGGGCGTCCTCTCCGCGAAGGTGAAGGCCCGCGTCGCCGGCCCGAGGGTTCCGAGGGCAGCGACGGGGGGGATCGCCCGGAGCGTCCGCGGCGTCCGGAATAAGGCAGGGTATGCTCTGCGGAGCATGACACTCTCCACAGAGCCTCTCCCCGCCCGTCCCGCCGAAGCCCACGCCCTGGCCGTCGCCCGCACGCTGCCGGGCACCCGCATCGTCTGCACCACGTCAGGCCGCGGCCAGGCGGCGCATGCGCTGGCGACCGATCGGCCCGACGCGGCAGTCACTGCCTGGTTCCTCGATCGGCATCCGTGCGACGCGGCGGTGGCGGCCTGGTCGCCCGCTCCGGGCAATCTGACGGCCGCCTGCGTCGCCGACGTGCCGGCGGGGCCCTACGACCTGGCCGTCGTGCCGCTGTCGAAGGACGGCGAAACCGAACTCTCCCGCGATCTGCTCCAGGCGGCGCTCGTCAACCTTGCGGTCGGCGGGCATCTGGTGGCCGCGATCGACAACCCGCGCGACAAGTGGCTCCGCGAGCAGCTCGCCGAGACCGGCGAGACGGTGCGGGTGCGGCCGGCGGAAGGGGCCGACCTCAAGGCCAGGTCGGCGACGATCGCCTACATCGTCCAGAAGACCCGCGAGATCGCGAAAGTCCGCGACTTCTCCTGCGAGGTGGTGTTTCGTGATCGGGAACGCCTCCTCACGGCCATTACCCGGCCGGGTGTCTTCGCCCACCGACGGATCGATCCCGGGGCGCGGCACCTGCTCAATGCCATCGACGTGGCCACCGAAACGCGGGTGGTCGACATCGGCTGCGGCTCGGGCTGCGTGGCCTTGGGCATTGCGGCTCGAGACGAGAGCGTTCGCGTGCACGCCCTCGACTCGTCAGCCCGGGCGGTCGATTGCACCCGCCGCGGCGTGGAGCGAAACAAGCTGACGAACGTCACGGTCGCCCTGGAGGCGGAGGGACATGTGCCCGATCCCGGCAGCTGGGATCTCGCGCTTGCCAACCCGCCGTACTACTCCGACTTCCGGCTCGCCGAGTTGTTCGTGGAGGCGGCGCGGCTCGCACTCGCTCCCGGCGGCACGCTGCTCGTGGTCACGAAGCAGCCGACGTGGTATCTCGAGTACCTGCCCCAGATGTGGTCGAGCGTGGTCCGCGAAGAGGTCAAGACCTACCACCTCATCGAGGCCGTCCGTCCGTAGCATGGTGACCGCGGCGGTTCGCCGTCGGTGCCCATGCAGCGCAGGTAGAAAACCTGCGGCTACGGTTGAGGCACCACGCCAACCAGCGGGCACCGCGCCTCGTCTGGCCCATGCAGCGCAGGTAGAAAACCTGTGGCTACGGTTGTGGCACCACGCCTCGTAGGTGCAGGTTTCCTACCTGCACTACACCCACCCCGGGCCCATGCAGCGCAGGTAAAAAACCTGCGGCTACGGTCGAGGCATCGCGCCTCGTAGGTGCAGGTTTCCTACCTGCACTACACCAGGCCCATGCAGCGCAGGTAAAAAACCTGCGGCTACGGTTG
>CAJBSQ010000060.1 GCA_903958265.1 uncultured Planctomycetaceae bacterium | reverse complement strand
CGACGGGATGCCCCACCACGAAGCCGGCGCCCTTGGAGGCGGTGAGGGCGGCCTGCGCCGCGCGCACGACCACCCCGTTGGCATCGGCCCGCAGGCGGTCACGAGCGGCCGGCTCGATGCCGTGGTGCGCCGCGGCCATCAGCGCCGCGGAAAGGCTCGCGATCTCGGCGGCGAAGTCTGCCGCGATCGCCGTCAGGTGGGGCCGTGTCACCGACTCCCGCGCCATCACCGCCGCCGAGGCCCGCGCCGCACCGAGGGCCAGCGCCGTCGTGGACAGCCCGCCAGTGCGAACACCGCCGGCGGCCGGCGAGACGACCACATGCGCCGGCCGGACGCCGGCAAACCGCACCGCCGACGTGCGACTGCCGGTCAGCGCCAGCATCTCGAGCGGTGGATCAATCGTGAGCCCGGCCGCATCGGTCGGTACCACGAAAAAAGTCGGCGTGCCGTCGTCGGTCACCGCGCCGGTCACGATCGTGTCGCTCGAATCGGCACCGGTCACCCATGGGCAGTGGCCGTCGAGTTGCCATGCCCCGTCGCCGTGAGGCTTGGTCGCCACGAGGGCCGCCGCGGCGAGGTGCTGGCGGCTGGTCGTCAACTGCGAGATGCCGACCGTGGTGTGCGTGTCGCCGCGGGCGAGCGGCGGGAGCAGTTCGGCCTGCACATCACGGGAGCCGCCGCCGATGAGCCGCACCGCCGCCGCCCATTGCGTGACCGCCAGGGCCGTCGTCAGGCACCCCTCGGCGATCCCGATGAGCGTGGCCGTGATCACCGGTTCTGGCAGCGCCGTGCCGCCGTGCTCCACGGGCACGAACCCACGCAGCACCCCGCCGGAAGCCAGCGCCGCAAAGCTGCCGCTGCGCCAGGGGCCCTCGACCGCGGTGCGATCTGCCAGGCGGGCAACGGCAGCCAGCGGCTCGTCGGAGCGATCGGGGGTCGGCGGGTCGCAGCGGGGCGAAAGCATGGCTTCAGTATGCCCGTCCTCGGCCACGGTCGCGTTGCGGCCATGGCTGGTTATACTCCGCTCACTTCTGGCGCGGTGTCCCACCTTCCCCCTCCCCTTTTGGAGCAGCACCCATGAGCCAGGCTGAAGAACTCTCGGCCCGCGGCGGAGCCGCGATCTCCACGAACGGAACGGTCCCCCCGGCTCCTCTGCGGCTCGACGAACTCTCGCCGCAGAACCTCTACGCCAAGTGCACGGCCCTGGCGCGGAACCTCTGGTGGAGCTGGCATCCCGAGGTCACCAACCTGTTTCGCGAGCTCGACCCGATCCGCTGGCGGCAGCTCGACCACAATCCGATCGCGCTGCTGGCCGAGTTCACCCCGGAGCGGCTCGAGGCCCGCGCCGCGGAACTGGTGCTCTACAGCCGGATCAACCAGGCCTACCGCCGGCTCAAGGAGTACCTCGCCAACGAGTCGAGTTGGAGCACCGTGCACGCGGGCGTGCTCGGCTCGAAGCCGGTCGTCTACTTTTCGGCGGAGTTCGGCATTCATGAGTCGGTCCCGATCTATTCGGGCGGCCTCGGCGTGCTCGCTGGCGACCACATCAAAAGCGCGAGCGGTCTCGGCATCCCGCTGCTCGCCGTCGGCCTCTTCTACGACCAGGGCTACTTCCGTCAGCAGCTCGACATCGACGGCTACCAGCACGAGGAATACCTGCAGTCTCGCGTCGAGGCCTTGCCGATCGAGCCGGCCCTCGGAGTGGATGGCGAGCCGATCACGGTGCAGATCGACACCCGCGGCGGGCCGCTGTTTGCGAAGGTCTGGAAGCTGGCGGTCGGGCGGGTGAGCCTCTACCTGCTCGACTCCGACGTCGAGGGCAACTCCCCCGAAGACCGCGAACTCACCAGCCGGCTGTACGGCGGCGACACCCGCACCCGGATTCGGCAGGAGCTGATCCTCGGCATCGGCGGGGTGAAGGCGATCCGCGCGATGGGCATCGTGCCGGGCGTCTACCACCTCAACGAAGGCCACTCCGTGTTCGCCACGCTCGAGGCGGTCCGCGGTCGCATGGAGCGCGACGGCTATCCCTTCGACGACGCCGTTCGCCGCGTCGCCCGCCAGACGGTGTTCACCACGCATACCCCCGTGCCGGCCGGCCACGACCGGTTCGACGGCGGCCTCATGGAGGACCACCTCGGGCCCACCCGCGACGCCCTGGGAATCTCCCACGACCAGCTGATGGGCCTGGGCCGCGTGGAACCGCACAACCACGAGGAATCCTTCTGCATGACGGTGCTGGGGCTGAAGATGTCGCGGCGTGCCAACGCCGTCAGCGCCCTGCACGGCCACGTCAGCCGCCGCATGTGGGCGAATCTCTGGCCGTGGCGAATCGAGGAAGAAGTGCCCATCGGCCACATCACCAACGGCGTGCACGTGCCCTCGTGGCTGTCGTGGCAGATGCTCCAACTCTACGACCGCATCTTCCCGGCCAACTGGTTTCGCCGGATGGGCGAGCCCGACATCTGGCAGAAGATCTACGAATGCGACCCGGGCGAACTCTGGGAAACGCACTACGCCCTCAAAAACCTGCTGCTGCAGTTCGTCCGCCGCCGGCTGAGCCGTCAGTGCCGTCGTCGCGGCGAGTGCGACGAGGCCGTCGAAATGGCCCGCACGGTGCTCGACCCCAACATCCTCACCATCGGATTCGCCCGTCGGTTCGCGACCTACAAGCGGG
>CAJBSQ010000059.1 GCA_903958265.1 uncultured Planctomycetaceae bacterium | reverse complement strand
AGTTCCAGGAAGCCGCACGATTCACCGACTTCCGCGAACTCTTCGCGAAGCACGGCAAAGACATCGACATGTGCACCGTGTCGACGCCCGACCACATGCACGGCCCGGTGACACTCGAGGCCATGCGGCAGGGCATCTCCTGCTACACGCAGAAGCCGCTCACCCGCACGATCTACGAGGCGCGATTGCTCACGAATATGGCCAAGGAGATGGCCAACAAGGGCGTGGTCACGCAGATGGGCAACCAGGGCACGGCGCTCGACTCGTCCCGCGAGGCGATCGCCCAGATCAAGTCGGGCGTGCTCGGCCCCCTCAAGGAGGTCTACGCCTGGTCGAACCGGCCGGTCTGGGCCCAGGGCCCCGGCCGCCGGATGAACGTCCGCAAGTATCAGACGCAGGCGATGAAGGAGGTGGACGAGCAGGAGGATGCCTCGATCACCGCCGAGGAGATTTCGGAGATCGTCGCCGACCTCGTGAAAAAGAAGCAGCAGGAGATCGGCAAGGCGCTGGAGCGCGTTGACTGGAAGGCCTGGCTCGGCGTGGCCCCGTCGCGGGAGTTCTGGCCCGGCCTCTACCACTCGTTCCAGCACCGCGGCTGGTGGGATTTTGGCACCGGCGCCCTGGGCGACATGGCCTGCCACCAACTCACCGTGCCCTATGCCGCCTGCGGCCTGCGGGACCCGGTCTCCGTGGTGGCCCGCACCACGGGCCACGACTTCGACAGCTTCCCGGCGAGTTCGATCATCCGTTTCGAGTTTCCCGCCACGGCCGAACGGCCGGCGATTCCGTTCTGGTGGTACGACCGCAAGGGCAACAAGCCGCCGATGGAGGTGTTTTCCAAGTGGGGCATCGACAAGGTGTCTGACAGCGGCGTGCTCGTGGTGGGCGAGAAGGGGGCCTTCTACAGCACCGACGACTACTGCGGGAAGTACGAACTCAAGGGCGTCGAGAAGGTCGAGGTCGACTACGAGAAGGCCGAAGACCAGGGCAAGGGCTTCGACGTCAACAACATGTTTGAGTTCTTTCGCGCCAAGCGAGCGGGCGATCCGTCGATCGCCAAGTCCAACTTCATCGATCGGGCCGGCCCGCTCACCGAGACGATTCTCCTGGGCAACCTCGCCGTCTGGGCGGCAGCCAAGGGGGGCGCCGATGGCGACATGGGCGACTGGGGCGAGAAGGTCGAGTGGGATGCCGTGAATCTCAAGGTCACGAATCTCGACTCGCTCAAGACCCCGAAGGTCGCCGACCTGATCAAGCCGAACTACCCCACGGGCTACCGCCTCGACTGAGTTTTTCATGACCATGCTTTCTGTCTCCCTTCGCTTCCGCAGGCACGGCCAGCCCTTCGCCATCGCGGCACGTCACCGCCTGGTTGCGATCTGCGGCCTGCTCGCGGCATTCGGCCTGCTCGCCCCCGTGGCTCGCGCCGCTGAGCCGGCCGACGTGCAGGCCGCCCGCAGCCGGATCGAGGCGCTCGGAGCGGGGGCGACCTGCGTGGTCGACCCGTCTGGAGTGCTCACGGAAATCTCCGTGCAAGACGGCTCGAGTGTCACGGCCGACGACATCGCCCTCTTCGGCCGTCTCGATGGCCTGCAAAAACTGCAGATCTTCAACTGCCGCGAGTTTGACGACGCGATGGTGGACCGGCTGAAGGGGCTCGCGGCGCTGAAGGCGCTGGCGGTCACCAATAGCGGGATCACCGACGCGGCGGTGGCGACGATCGCAGCCTCGTTTCCGGGGCTGATCGAGCTCGATCTCTCGAGCAATACCAACCTCACCGGTGCCGCGATGAAGTCGATCGCCACGATCGGCGGCCTGGAGAGGCTCTCCTTGGTGCAGACGCGGTTCAACGATCTCAACACCCGCCGGCTCTCGAAGCTCACGGAACTCAAGGCGCTCGACCTCCGCGGCAACATGGAGGCGGGCGACATGACGCTGGGCGTGGTGGGCGGCCTGCCGAAGCTCAAGGCGCTCAAGCACCGCAGCACCGTGGTGACCGACGAGGGCATGGCCCAACTCGCCGAAAGCCAGTCGCTCGAGTCGCTGCTCGCGCAAGACTTCGCCATCACCAACGCCTCGGGTGCCCACCTCGGGGCGCTCACCGGCCTGACATCGCTGGAGATTTTCCGGTGCCAGGGCATGGGCTCCGAGGGGGTGCTGTCGCTCAGGGCCCTCAAGAAGCTCAACCGACTCACGCTCCGCGATCTGCCCGAGGTTGGGGATGCGGGCCTGGCCGTGCT
>CAJBSQ010000058.1 GCA_903958265.1 uncultured Planctomycetaceae bacterium | reverse complement strand
CGACGGGATGGTCGATCGTCACGAGCTGCCGCCGGGCCGCCGGACCCACGGCCGACTCGCGGCGCAGAGCCTCGACGCAGGCCTGGAGTGAACGGAATCCCATCGGTGCGGCGACGCCCTCGAATGACCGGAAACCACCGCCATCATCGTAACCTCGACGGCGTGTAGGATAAGGCCGGATTCCTCTCCCCGTTTCCCGCCGGAGCCGTCGCCGTGGTCCATCTGTCGAGCGTCTACGAAGGGGGCCTCCGCTGCCGGGCCACCCACGCCCCCTCGGGCACCTCGCTGGTCACCGATGCCCCCGTGGACAACCACGGCAAGGGAGAGAGCTTCTCGCCGACCGACCTGGTGGCCACGGCGCTGGGGGCATGCATGATGACGATCATGGGCATCGTGGCCGAGCGGCACGGCGTGAACCTCGTCGGCATGACGGCCGAGACGGTGAAGGAGATGACGAAGGAGCCGCCGCGGCGGATCGCGTCGCTCCGCACGCGGCTCACGATTCCGCTGCCCGCCGATCATCCGCAGCGGGCCGCGCTCGAGCAGGCGGCGCACACCTGCCCGGTGCACAAGAGCCTCCATCCCGAGATCGATGCCGCGATCGAGTTTGTCTGGGCCGGCTGACGCCCTGCGCCGCGAGGCCCCGCATGCCCGATCTCTTCGCCGCCTCGAGAGCCGCCAACGTCGCCCGGGCCGCGCCGCTCGCGGCCCGCATGCGTCCGCGGCGGCTGGCCGACTACGTGGGCCAGCGGAAGGTGGTGGGGGAGGGCATGCTCCTGCGGCGGCTGATCGAGGCCGATCGGCTGGGATCGGTGGTGCTCTACGGGCCGCCCGGCGTGGGCAAGACCACGCTGGCGGAGATCATCGCTCATGAAACGAAGCGGCGGTTCGTGGAGCTCTCGGCGACCTCGTCGGGCGTCAAGGATGTGCGGGACGTGCTGGAGGCCGCGCGGCGACGGCTCGAGGACGACGGCCAGCGGACCTGCCTGTTCATCGACGAGATCCACCGCTTCAACAAGGCGCAGCAAGACGTCCTCCTGCCCGACGTCGAAAACGGCGTGATCGCCCTGATCGGTGCCACCACGCAGAACCCCTTCTTCGCGCTCACCAGCGCCCTTGTCAGCCGCAGCCGGATCTTCGAGCTGGAGTGCCTGTCGAAGGACGACGTCGGCGAGATCCTCGACCGCGCCGTGGCCGACCGCGACCACGGCCTCGGGGCAGAGCGGGTCACGCTCGCTCCCCAGGCCCGCGGGTTTCTCGCGGAGACCTCCGACGGCGACGCCCGGCGGGCGCTCGGGGCCCTCGAAGTGGGCGTGCTCTCGAGCAGCCAGCGGCCGCTCGAGTTCACGCTGGAGCTCGCGCGGGAGAGCGTGCAGCGGAAGGTGGTGGCCTACGACTCCGGCGACACCCACTACGACTGCGCCAGCGCCCTGATCAAGAGCATCCGGGGCAGCGACGCCGATGCCGGTCTCTACTGGCTGGCGCGGATGCTGGAAGGGGGCGAGGACGTGCGGTTCCTGGCCCGCCGGCTCGTGATCCTCGCCAGTGAGGACGTGGGCAACGCCGACCCGCGGTCGCTCATGATCGCGGTGGCGGCGATGCAGGCCACCGAGTTCGTGGGGCTGCCGGAGTGCCAGCTCGCGCTCTCACAGGCCGTGATCTATCTCGCGCTCGCTCCCAAGAGCAACGCCTGCACCACGGCGATCGCTGCGGCCCGCCGTGACGTCCGCGAGCAGGCGGTGATCCCCGTGCCGCGGCATCTGCAGGACAAGCACTACGCCGGCGCGAAGCGGCTCGGGCACGGAGAGGGCTACGAGTATTCCCACAACGCGGCCGACGGGATCGCATCCCAGGACTATCTGGGCGTGGAGAAGGACTATTACGTTCCGAGCGACCGCGGGCTGGAGCGGGACCTCGCCGAGCGACTCGCGGAGATCAGGCGGCGGCTTCGCCTGGAGCGGCCCGAACGTTCCTGAGTTCGGTTGCGATCCGGGTTGCCAGCACCTCTTCGAGCCGCGCGAGCGACTTCGCGACCGCGACGCCGTCGAGCACCCGGTGGTCGGCGATCACGGTCACGAGGCAGCGGCCGTCGCCGTCGAGCGGGCCGTAGGAGAGGCTCGTGGTGCAGATCGTGGGATGGAAGCGGTTGGTGGCGGAGAACCCGGCGAGCGTGGAGAGGGTGAAGGTGCCGATCCGTGTGACCCGCTTGGGCGACGTCGAGAGCATGTTCCAGCGGAGGATCGTCCGCCGCAGCCAGCCCGGCACGCCCTCGAGCTGGAGCTGCCGCTTGAAGACCTCGTCGACGGGCCGGGTGAGGAACCGGTCGATCGACTCCTGCAGGAGCGGCAGCGGCGTGGACTCGGGCCGGGCGAGCCGGGCGAAGAACAGGCGATCGTCGCCCCCGTCACCGCGATTGATGGCGAGCACCGCCATGTTTTCGGAGCTCGTGGCGAGTCGCTGGCGGAATCGCCCGGCGAGCCAGCTGCGGAGCGCCGGGGTTTCGCCGGCCACGAGGGCGTAGGCCTTGAGGAAGATCGCAGCCCAGCCGATCCGCACCTCCGCCTCGCGGCGTGCGGCAGCCACTGCGTCGAGCCACATCAGCCGATCGACGGGGAAGAGCGGGATGTCGAGGGCGAGCGTGGCAATATCGTTCACGCAGCCGCGGCCGGCCGGCAGGGGCGAGGTCGTGATGGTGGGGCAGAGGTGGTTCATGAGGTGTGCGGAGGTGTGGTCCTGAGTCAGCAGACGGTGCGGTCGGTGGAGGCTTTCTCAGCGCACGGCACGAGCATTGATGGTAGAGAACCGCCCCTCTCTGGCACAGGCGGTTTTTCCGGCTCGTGCCGCTACACTGCGGCCATGCGAGTGGTGATCCAGCGGGTGAACGGGGCGAGCGTGACGATCGCGGGCGACGTCGTCGGCCGGATCGGCAGTGGGCTCGTGGTGCTCGTGGGCGTGCAGGCCGGCGACACCCCAGCCGACGTCGACTGGCTGGCGGCCAAGGTGGCGTCGCTGCGGATCTTTCCCGACGAGGCCGGGAAGATGAACCGCAGTGTCGTCGAGGCCGGTGGCGGCCTGCTCGTGATCAGTCAGTTCACGCTGATCGCCTCGACCGCGAAGGGCAACCGGCCGAGTTTCATCGAGGCGGCGAGACCCGAGGAAGCGGTGCCGCTGTACGAGCGGTTCCTCGCCGTGATCGAGCCGCTGGTTGGCCGGCGGCCTGAACGCGGCGTGTTCGCGGCCGACATGCAGGTGGCGCTGGTCAACGACGGCCCGGTGACGATCCTGATCGACTCCCGCCGCCGCGAGTGACGCCCCGGAAACCGCGGGCCGCAGCGATACCGGTGGCTTTCCGTGGGGCCGCGGGAGGGGGCCTGAAACTCGACGGGTGTTTGGTACACTCATG
>CAJBSQ010000057.1 GCA_903958265.1 uncultured Planctomycetaceae bacterium | reverse complement strand
CTGGCTCCGGGCTCGACGACCACGGTGTGCTGGAAGTTGTTGGCAGAGGTGAGCCGCGCCAGCGAGCGAACGATCTGGTCGAGAGGCACCAGGGGGGTGAAGGCGAGGGCCGCGGCCGAATAGGCCAGCAGGAGCCAGGCGAGGGGACCGAGGAAGCCGTCACCGAGGCTGACACGAGCCTCCATGGCCGCTCGCGGAGCGACCAGCCGGAGGAGCGCATAGGCGAGGAGCACGGCGAGGAGCGTGGCCGCGGCGGCCGCACCCACCATCCAGATCGACGGCAGCGGAATCAGCCAGCGGTTGGCATCGGCGAACAGGGGCACCATCGGCGGCGGCATCCTCGGGGAAAGCCCTCAGTCAGAGCACGCCGAGAGTATGACGTGGGGGGCCGGACGACGGAAGCGGCGGCCTCAGCCGCCGGAGCCCGGGCCGGCGACCACGGCCGCCGCGGGGGCGTCGAGCGGCCACGTCTCCAGCACCCGATGCACGTCGTCGAGCGTGATCTGCTCGACGATCCGGAGGTTGTCGCCGACCGACCGGTAGGTGCGGCAGTGCGACCAGTCGAGCCCCACTTCAAACAGTCGGCGGCGCGGCTTCTCCCCCCCCAGCACGACGCGGCTGGCGAGCTTGTTTTGCGCCCGCTCAAACTCTGCCGGCGAAATGCCGCCGGAGGCCGCGGTCGCGTAGATGCCCGCGATCCGCTCCGTCAGCTCCTCGACGTCGGCGGCGTCGCATGAGAGCTGCGTGATGAACAGGCCGGCGTCCAGGAAGTCTTGATGGATGCACGCGGCCTGCTCGGCCTCGCCGGAGTCGACGAGCCCCCAGTAGAGGCGGCTGCCGGACGAGTCGCCCAGCACCACGGAGAGCAGGCGGGCGGCGTGGCGGTCGGGATCGTGTTCGTCGGGGCCGGCGACCATCCAGACGGCGTAGTCGAGCGCCGCCGCCGGCCGCACGATCCGCTCCCGACCCGGTCGCGCGGCCGCCCGCGGCGAAACGCTCACGAGCCGCTCCGGCGCGGTCACCGGCTCCCAGTCGCCGCACAGCCGCTTGGCCGACTCCACGAGCGCGGGGAAGTCGACGGCGCCACTGGCCGCGAGCACCATCGTTCCGGGGGCGTAGCGGCGGCGGTGGTAGTCGCGCATCGCCGCCACGGGTAGTCCGCGGATCGAATCTACGGTGCCGAGCACGCTGCGGCCGAGAGGATGCCCGCCGAAGAAGGCCGCCCGGCAGAGTTCGTCGGCCCCGAACGGCGGCTGGTCGTCGTACATCCGGATTTCCTCCAGGATGACGAGCTTCTCGGTCTCGAAATCCTCGTCGCGGAGTGCGGGCCGCATCATCCGCGCCACGAGATCCACTGCCTCGTGCTGCTGCTCCGGCAGCACCGACGCGTAGTAGACGGTGTCTTCCTCGCTGGTGAACGCATTGACGCTCGCGCCCATGTCGTCGAAGCGGCGGTTGATCGCGTCGCCCGGGATCTCGGGGGTGCCCTTGAAGATCATGTGCTCGAGGAAGTGGCTCGTTCCCCAGAGGGCGTCTGATTCGTCCCGTGATCCGGTCATCACGAAGAAGCCCACGCTTGTCGAGACCGCCGACTCCGACGTCTCGGCAATCACGTCGAGCCCGTTGGGGAGCCGTTCATGCAGGAATGGCACAACGCACCTCCAGCGGATCCCGGCCCAGCGACACCACCGTGAGATCGCGGGGCGGTTGGTCGGCGAGCCAGCCCTCGACGCCGGCCACATCGAGGCGATCGTATCGTTCGAGTTCCTGGGCGAGCGTCCGCAGGCGACCGAGGTGATACCACTGGCGGGCGATGGCACCCGCCCGGGCCGCGCTCGACTCCTGCTGCATGGTCAGCCCGCTTTTGGCCCGGGCCTTCACGCGGCCGAGTTCGTCGGGAGAGATCGTGCCCGGCAGCCGCCCGATCTCCGCGAGCATCACGTCGAGCGTCTCCTGGGCCCGTTCGGCCGAGGTGCCGGAGTAGCAGACCGCGTTGGCGAAGTCGCGGCTCGTCTGGTAGCCCGCCGAGACGCTGTAGCAGAGGCCGCGTCGCTCGCGAACCTCGGTGAAGAATCGTGAACTCGGCCCGCCGCCGAGGATCGCCAGTGCCGCGGTCGCCTCGTGCGACGCGTCGTCGCGATACGGTGGCACCGACCAGGCGAGAGCGATGTGGGTCTGCTGCGAGTCGTGGGGCACATGGTGGACGAATGGCCCCCGCGGGCCAACGCCGACGGCGGCGGACGACACGGCAGGCCAGTCGCCGAGCAGGTCGTCGACACGGCGGACGAAATCATCCCAGTCGATCCGGCCGGCGACGGAGACGATCATCCCACCGGGCTGGAGGTGGTGGCCGACGAATCCGCGGACGTCGTCGATGCTGATCGATTCCACATCGGCCGAGATGCCCTCGGTGGGCATCCCCCACGGCGCTGGGCAGTGGATCCGCCGCAGGGCGGCAATCGTGCGATGGGTCGGGTCGTCCTCGATACCGGCCAGATTCTGGAGGACCATCTGTCGGGCAGCCGGCAGCTCATCCTCGGGCAGCAGCGGTCGCCGGAGGATGTCGGCGTAGATCGGGAGGACGTCGGGCAGATGCCGGGCCACCATGGCGCCCGAGAAGCTGGCATGGGTGCTCGACACGCCCTGCGACCACTGCACCCCGGCCGACTCGAGGTCCTCGACGAGTTGGCGGCTGTCACGAACGCCCGCGCCGCGGAGACACATTTCTCCAGCGACCGTCGCCAGGCCACACTTCCCGACAGGGTCGTGGATCGATCCTGCCGGGGAGTGAAAGGCGACGGCCACGGATTCGAGGTCGGGCAGTCGTTCGCCGACGAGAATGATCCCGTTGGACAGCGTGGCCGAGTGGAGCGACTGCTTCAAAACGGATCAGCCTTGGCAAGGAACCGAGATTGGCGGACTGGCGAGTCGGAGGCCAAAGGCCGCCATTCGCCAGCCGCACGTTAGGCGACGACGGCGTCTTCGTCCACCACTTTGTACACCGTTCGCACCCGGCGGAAACCCAGCCGCTGATAGAGGCGGACGGCACTGGCGTTCTCGGCCGTCACCTCCAGGCCGACACGGCTCAGACCGTGCATCCGGAACCCGGCCAGGGACCGCTCGATCAGGCAGGTGCCGAGGCTGAGGCCGCGGTGCCCCGGAACCACGCCGATGTTTTGGATCATGCCGCCGCCACCCCGTTCGGTGATGCCCTGGATCGTGCCGCACCACTGCAGGCTCTCGGGCGTCGAACCGTGGGCGATCAGCCAGGTCGCATTGGGCAGAAAGCCGGACTTGTTGCGGATCTCCCGCATCAGCCGCCGGCAGCCCTCCAGGTTGCCCAGGCAGGGAAACACGACCGCATCGATCTCGTCTCGAAACGACCGAAACTTGGTCCGGGCATGGATGTCGAGGACCGCCTCGTTCCAGGGGACGTAGCGGTAATCCGTCGGCAGCGCGGCAGCGAACCGGGGGACCGTCAGGTCCACCTCCATGCGGTACCGCTTGAAGTAGGTCGAATCCATGGTGCCTTTTCCGGGGCCAATCCGTCGCCGCCGTCAGTCCGAACCTAAGTCTGCCATGCGATGCGGTCAACGCGCCGGCCGACCGGTTTTTTCCGAATCGGGCGCAGGCGAAGCCCGCGTTGCCGTCAGCTGGTGCGGGCGGCTATGATTTTGAGGCTTCAAAAAATGTTTTTTGACTCTTCAAAAAGTGGTCGTATGCGTGTTTCCACTCATCGTCGGTGGCTGCTGGTCGTGCTGCTCGCCGCGGCGGTGGGCTGTGGGGAGGGCGGTCGGCCAGCACGCGAGGCGGGCGGCGGCGGAAGCCGGCCTCGGGTGGTGGCCACCACCACGGTGGTCGCCGACCTCGTCCGTCAGGTTGGGGGCGATCGTGTGAGCGTCGAGTGCCTGATGGCCCCCGGCATCGATCCTCATTCCTACCGGCCAACGCCCCGCGACGCCGATCGCCTGGCGGCGGCCGACCTGGTCGTGGCTTCCGGTCTGCACCTCGAGGGCAAGCTTGCGACGCTCCTCGAACGGCTGGGCGGCAGCCGTCCGGTCGCCGTGGTGGGTGACAGCCTCCCGACCGGGGAACTGCTCGCCGTCGGTGGTGGCATGTTCGATCCGCACGTCTGGTTCGACGCGAAGCTCTGGAGCCGCTGCCCGCCCATCGTTGCCGAGGCGCTCGCCGCGGTGGATCCGCCCGGGGCCGCCGACTACCGGGCGCGGGCCGAGGCCTATGTCGCGCGGCTGGTGGCGGTCGATGAGCGGACGAGGCAACGGATCGCCGAGATTCCCGAGCCGCAGCGGGTGCTCGTGACCGCTCACGACGCGTTTCGTTACTTCGGCCGCGCCTACGGAATCGAGGTGGTCGGGGTGCAGGGGACGAGTACCGAGAGCGAAGCCGGTCTCGCCGACATCAACCGGCTCGTCGACCTGGTGGTGACGCGGGGCGTGCCCTCGGTGTTCGTGGAAACGAGCGTGTCGGACCGCAATGTGGCCGCGCTCCGGGAAGGGGCGGCCGCGCGGGGGCACGACCTGCGGCTCGGCGGCACGCTCTACTCCGATTCGCTGGGAGCGGAGGGAAGCGGGGCGGACACCCTCGAAGCCGCGATGGAAGCCAACGTGCGGACCATCGTCGCCGGGCTGAAGGGTGAGCCGTGAACCCGTCCGTCGCGCACGTCCCGATCGTCGAGTTCCACGACGTGACCGTCGCCTACGGCCGGCGGCCCGTCGTCTGGAACGTCGACCTGGCGATCGACGCCCCGTGCCTGTTTGGGATCATCGGTCCCAACGGCGCGGGCAAGAGCACGCTCCTCAAGGCGGCCCTGGGACTGGTGCCGATGGTCGGGGGCAGCGTGCGGTTCTTCGGCGCACCGCTCGACCGCGTCCGCTCTCGCGTGGGTTACGTGCCGCAGCGGGAGACCGTCGACTGGGATTTTCCCGTCAACGTGATGGACGTGGTCTTGATGGGCACCTACGGCCGCCTCGGCTGGTTTCGGCGGCCGGGGGGGCACGAGCGGCGACTGGCTGCCGAGAGTCTCGATCGGGTCGGCCTCGCCGACATGGCTGCCCGCCAGATCGGCAAGCTCTCGGGCGGGCAGCAGCAGCGGGTGTTTCTGGCGCGGGCGCTGGCCCAGCAGGCCGACATCTACCTCCTCGACGAGCCGATGGCGGGCGTCGACGTGCGATCGCAGGAGAGCATCTTTCGCGTGCTTGCGGAGCTCAAGCGGGAGGGACGGTTGGTGATCGTGGTGCACCACGATCTCCGCACGGCGGCCCAGTGGTTCGACCGCGTGGCGCTCGTCGACAGGCGGTTGGTGGCCACCGGCCCGACCGCGGCCACGCTCACGCCCGAGAATCTCCACCGCACCTACGCGGGCCAGATCGAGGTGCTCGACGAACTCGCCAGGGCCATCGCAGCCCGGGGGCGGACGCCGTGATCCCGGTCGGCATCGCCTACAACACCCTGGTGGTCGCGGCGGGCGTCGCGGCGGTTGGCTTCGCCGCCGGCGTGGTGGGGGCACTCTGCGTGCTCCGCAAGCGGGCGCTGGTGGGCGATGCCGCCGCCCATGCGACGCTCGTGGGCGTGGCCTGCAGTTTTCTGATCACGGGCCGCCGGGATCTGGCGACGCTGCTGGCCGGGGCGCTGGTGGCGGCGTTCGTGGGGCTCGGAACGCTCGTGCTCATGCGCCGGTTCACGCGCACCCGCGACGATGCGGCCACCGCGATCGTGATCGGCGTCTCGTTCGGGCTTGGGATCGCGCTCGTTTCCGGCCTGCCTGCCTGGGGCTATGCGGAGAGCGCCGGGCTCGAGCAGTTTCTGCTCGGCCACACGGCCGGCCTGACCGCCTCCGATGCGGCGCTGCTGGCCGGCGTGGCGGTGTTCGCGGTGGCGGCCGTGGCGGCCGGACTGAAGGAGGCGACGCTGGTGGCCTTCGACGCCGCCTTCGCGGCGGCTAGCGGCTGGCCCGTGGCGGTGATCGACTATCTGCTCGTCGCTCTCGTGGCGGTGATGGTCGTCGCCGGCCTGCCCGCGGTGGGCGCGGTGCTGGTGACGGCGCTGGTCGTGATTCCGCCGGTGACCGCCCGCTATTGGACCGAGCGGGTGGGCAGCATGCTGGTGCTCTCCGGATGCCTCGGCCTGACGGCGGCCGTCGTGGGCGTGGCGGTCAGCGCGGGCCGGCCCGGCTTGGCGACCGGACCGCTCGTGGTGCTTGCCGCCGCCGCTTTCTTCACCGTGTCGTTCCTGTTCGCCCCGCGCCGCGGTTGGATTGCCCAGCGGCTCGCCGCCGCCCG
>CAJBSQ010000056.1 GCA_903958265.1 uncultured Planctomycetaceae bacterium | reverse complement strand
GTGAACAGGACTGGCAGAAGTGGCTGGCGGTGATCCTGCCGCCGATCCCACCGCTGGTGGTCGCGTTTTTCGTCTTTTTTCGCCGCCGAGCGCTCGAGCGTGAAGGCGTTGCGAAGTCCCGGCTCAGGTGAAGGGGAGGAATGCAGCGATGCGAGCAGATCACGATACGACGGCACAGGCGGCAGGCGGGCTCTCCCCCGCGATGCAGCGGACGGCGAGCTTTCTCGCGCTTGGTGCCGGGCTTTTGCTGCTGGGCGGCTGGCTGAACATCCGGCCGACGCTGCGGCAGCGGGCGCTCGTCGGCGAGGAAGAGCAGGCGAAGGTGCTGTTCCCCGAGCTTGCCGATGCGTCGAAGGCCGCCAGCCTGGAAATCGTCTCGTTCGACGACGAGACGGCGACGCTCAAGCCCTTCAAGGTGGTGCGGTCTGGGGGGGTGTGGGTGCTGCCATCGCATGAAAACTATCCCGCCGATGCCCGGGAGCAGCTCGCGGCCGCGGCCACCGAGCTGATCGATCGCCCCGTGCTCGACGTGGTCAGCGACTCGCCGGGTGATCACGAGACCTACGGGGTGATCGAGCCGGATCCCGAGAAGGTGAAGGTCGGGATGACGGGCGTGGGACAGCTCGTCGAGATCCGCGACGCGTCGGGCAACAAGCTCGCCCGGTTGATTGTCGGGAAGGAAGACAAGCGGCCGGCAGCCGCGGCTGGGGCCGGTGGCCGGTCGCTGCGGTTCGTGCGGCGGGCAGGACAGGACCGCGTCTACCGCGTCGACCTCGACACCGCCAAGTTCAGCACGACATTTGATGATTGGATCGAGAAGGATCTTCTCAAGCTCTCCCCCTGGGACGTCCGGCGGCTCACGCTCGACGACTCCACCTGCTCGTTCGGGGCGGATGAGGCCAGCGGCCGGCTGATGATCAAACTCGACCGCAGCAGCCGCGCCGACCTCGCCTACGACGACAAGGAGGCGAAGTGGTCGCTGGTGAGGCTCGAGGGCTTCGACGACAAGAACCAGCCGAAGGAGGAGTCGCTCGCTGCCGACGAGGAACTGGCGTCGGCGAAGCTCAACGACCTGCGGAACGCGTTGGGCGATCTGAAGATCATCGACGTGGTGCGGAAGCCGGCCGGCTTGAGCGCCGATCTCAAGGCGGAGGAGGCCTTCGCGGGTGACCGCGAGGCGGTCACGTCGCTGGCTCAGCGGGGCTTCTTCGCCGTGCAGAAGGGAGACATGGTGTCGAGCAACGGGGAGACCGTGATCGGCATGAAGGACGGAGTGGAGTACCTGCTGCGGTTCGGCAACGGCACGACGGTGTCCGGGGACGGCACCGCGACCCAGGAAGAGGCTCCTGCCGATGGAGCCGGAGCAACCCCGGACGCCGAGGCGACGGGCCGGTACCTGTTTGTCACGGCACGGTTCAACGAGAGCCTGCTCGAGAAGCCGGCGCTCGATCCGCTGCCCGAGCAACCGGCCGGCGCGGATGCATCCACGCCGGACGGAGACAAGGACAACAAGGATGCCGACGCCAAGGAGGCTACGGACGCCGGCGCTGCGAAGGCGGACGGCGCCGCCGACGAACTCAAGAAGGCGGAAGAGGCGGAAGCCAAGGCCCAGGCAGCGCTCGAGGAACGCCGCCGCGTCGAGGCGGAGAATCGGCGGAAGCAGGAGCAGTACGACGAGCAGGTGAAGGGGGCGCAGAAGAAGGTTCGTGACCTCAACGACCGGTTCGCCGACTGGTATTACGTCGTCTCAGACAAGGAGTACGACAAGATCCACCTTGGTCGCGACGCGATGGTCCAGAAGAAGGAGCCGGCCGCCGACGAGAAGAAGTGAGGGAGGTCGTTCGGGAAGAAACGCTCGCCGCCCGTCTTTCCGCCCGCCGTCTTTGCGCTGCCGCGCGACCGACATACGATACCCGGCTCACGAGTTCCCCGGCGGCCCACGATGTCCGAGATCCTCACCTCCCCACGCTCCTCCCGCTTTGGTCGGGCCGTGGGGTTTCGGCTGGCTGGCATCGGTGCCGCCGTGCCGCCGCGGGTCGTGACCAACGCAGACCTCTCACGGCTCGGCTGCGATCCGGAGTGGATCCTCGCCCGGACGGGGATCCGCGAGCGGCGGCATGCCGATCCTGACGTGGCGACGAGCGACCTGGCGGCCGCGGCCGGCGCCGCCGCGATCGCCCATGCGGGGCGAGCGCCGGGCGATGTCGACCTGCTCGTGCTGGGCACCTTCACGCCGGACATGTGCATCCCGTCCACCGCCTGCATCACGCAGGAAAAGATCGGCCTCGACGCGCCGGCGATGGACGTGACGGCCGCCTGCGCCGGCTTTGCCTACGCGCTGGTGACCGCGGCCCAGTTCGTGACGGCGGGCACCAGCCGGCTGCCGCTCGTGGTGGGCGCCGACACCAACTCCCGCGTGGTTGACCCGGAAGATATCAAGACCTGGCCGCTGTTCGGCGACGGGGCGGGGGCCGTGCTGCTCGAGTCGTGTGAGCCCGATCCGTCGGGACGTGAGCACGGCCTGCTTCAGTTTGCCCTCGGTGCCGATGGCCGTGGGGCCGGGCTGCTGGCCTGCCCGATGAGCGGGTCACGGCAGCCGCCGACGGTCGAGGGCATCGGCCGCCGCGAGCAGTACATGCGGATGGACGGACGGGCGGTGTTCAAGTGGGCCATCCGGCTTGCCGAGGACAACATCCGGGCGGTCACCGAGCGGGCAGGGGTTCCTCTGGAGGACATCGATCTCTTCGTGCTGCATCAGGCCAACGCCCGGATCATCGAGGGCATTCGCGACTCGCTCGGCCTGCCATTGGAGAAGGTGTTCATGAACCTCGACCGGTATGGGAACACGTCGAGCGGGTCGATTCCGCTGGCCATGGAGGAGGCGTGGCGGACCGGCCGCATCCGCTCGGGCAGCACCATTGTGATCTGTGGATTTGGCGGCGGCCTCGCCTGGGGCACTGCTGTCTGGAGACTCTGACCTATGAGTGAGGCCATCGTGAAGTCCCTGCCCGCGAGGCGGGAGGTCGCCCCCGGAGATACCTGGGACCTCGCAAGCCTCTGCCGCTCCGACAACGAGTGGGACGAGGCGCTGGCCGCCTGGGAGGAACGGATTCCAGGGTTCGCTCCCTACGCTGGCACGCTCGGTGCCTCGCCGGAGCGGCTCGCCGAGTGCCTCGCGCACGATCTGGCCTTTGACCGCGAGGGAGACCGCCTGGGAGCCTACGCCCACCTGCGGGCCAGCGAAGACCAGGGAGCTGCCGACCCGCAGCGGATGGTGGGCCGGTTTCAGCACGTGTCGACCAGGGCCGGCGAGGCGGCGAGCTTCATTCGGCCTGAAATCATGGCCATCCCGCCCGACAGGCTCGCGGTCTGGATGGACCTGCCAGTGCTGGCCGCCTACCGCCTCATGCTCGAGCGGATCGTGCGGACGCGGGCGCACACCCTCTCGGAGCCCGAGGAGAAACTACTCGCGATGCAGGGCACCTTCGCCGGCACGGCGGCGAAGGTGTTTCGGCAGCTCACCGACGCCGACCTGAAGTTTGGTGCCGTCACGACTCATGCCGGCGAGCGGATCGAACTCTCCAACGCCACCTTCACCACGCTGCTCCACGACCCGGCCCCCGAGGTTCGCAAGACCGTCTTTCATCAGTTCTATGCCCAGTACGAGGGGCACTCCAACACGCTGGCCGCGACGCTCTCGGGCTCCAACGAGCGCGACGTCTATGCGGCCCGCGTCCGCGCGTATCCAGCGGCGGTCGAGGCGGCCCTATTCGCCGATCACGTACCGCTGGCGGTCTACGATCAGCTGATCGCGGCGGTTCGCCACCACCTGCCGGTCGTGCATCGCTACTACGACCTCCGCAGGCGGATCCTGGGTCTCGATGCAATCCACCAGTACGACTGCTACGTGCCGCTCGTCCCCGAACTGGAGAAGCGACACACGTGGGGTCAGGCGGTCGACGTCGTGCTCGAGTCGCTGGCGCCGCGGGGGGGCGACTATGTCACGCGGCTCGAAGGGGGGCTGCGAGGCCGCTGGTGCGACCGCTATCCCAACGCCGGGAAACGGTCGGGGGCCTTCAGCTCCGGCACCTACGATTCCGATCCCTACATCCTCATGAACTTCCAGGAGGATGCGATCGAGCACGTCTTCACGCTCACGCACGAGGCCGGCCACTCGATGCACACGCGGTTCTCGGCGGAGGCCCAGCCCTACCAGTACTCCAGCTACACGATTTTCGTCGCCGAGGTGGCGAGCACCTTCAACGAGCAACTCCTCACCCGGCTGCTGATCGAGCGGGCTTCGTCGCCGAAGGAACGGGCCGCGATCATTGCCCGCGAAATCGATTCGATCCGAAACACGATCGTGCGGCAGACGATGTTCGCCGAGTTCGAGCGGAAGAGCCACGCCTCCGCCGAGGCTGGTGAGCCGCTCACCCTCGAGCGCATCCGCGGGATCTACCGCGAGCTGCTCGACGCCTACTTCGGGCCTGATTTCGCGATCGATCGCGATCTGGAGTTGGAGTGTCTCCGCATCCCCCACTTCTACAACGCCTTCTACGTCTACAAGTATGCGACCGGCCTCGCGGCGGCGATCACGCTGGCGAAGAAGGTGGCCGACGGTGAGCCCGGTGCCCTCGACCGCTATCTCGGGTTCCTGCGGGGGGGCTCGTCGAAGTGGCCGCTCGACCTGCTCCGTGATGCCGGTGTCGACCTCGAGAAGCCCGAGCCCGTGGCCACCGCGCTGACCCGCTTTGGCGAACTCGTCGACGAACTCGGCACGCTGCTCTAGACCGCATCCAAGTTATGTGGAGCGTCCGGCGGCGGGGTACGGGCGACCTGAGCCCGCCGTCACTCGCCGCCGCGGGCGAGTTCCACCAGGGGCCTCACCATGGCGCCCGTCCCGCCACCGTCGGTCCACGGCCGCGACTTTTCGGAGAAGGCGGGGCCGGCGATGTCGACGTGGGTCCAGGGGATGCCTCCCACGAATCGTTCCAGGAACTTGGCGGCGGTGATGGCGCCCCCCCAGCGGCCGTCGCCGACGTTCTTGATGTCGGCCACCTCGCTTTTGATCTGCTCGTCGTAGTCCGGGTACATCGGGAGCTGCCAGACCGGTTCGCCGACAGCCCGGGCGGCGGCCGCCAGCGCGTCGCAGCAGGATTGGTCGTTGGTGAACAGGCCCGCCACATCCTGACCGAGGGCCACCACACAGGCCCCGGTGAGGGTGGCGAGGTCGATGATTTGGTGAGGCTGCTCCCCGCGAATCACGTCGAGCACGTCGGCCAGCACGATCCGCCCCTCGGCGTCGGTGTTGTGGACCTCGATCGTCGTGCCGCTGCGGGCTCTGATCACGTCGCCGAGTTTGTAGGCGGCGGGGCCGGTCATGTTCTCCACCAGTCCGATGCCGACCACGAGGTTGATCGGCAGGCGGAGAGACGCGATCGTGGCCGCGGCGGCAAGTACGGCGGCGGCCCCCGACATGTCGCACTTCATCGTCAGCATGCCGTCGGAGGGCTTGAGCGACAGCCCGCCCGAATCGAAGGTCACGCCCTTGCCGACGAGGGCGAGGTGAGGCGCGTCTGCCGCCGCTGGCTGGCCCTGCCCGGTTCTGCCGGCGCCGCGGTAGCGGAGGATCACCAACCGCGGTGGCCGGATGCTGCCGCGGCCCACGGCGAGGATCCCATTGCAGCGTTCGCGAACGAGATGGTCTTCGTCCCAGATCTCGATGTCGAGGCCCGTGCGTCCGGCGACGGTGGCACACTCGTCTGCGAACGACTGCGGATAGAGATCGTCGGGCGCCATGTTGACCAGCCGGCGGGCGAGATTGACGCCCTCGGCGATCAGGCGGCCGCGATCGACGGCCTCGACCGGCGCGGCGGTCCAGATCGTGGTGCCGAATCGTGTCCGCTTCGGCTCGGCACGGTACAGGTCTTGCCCAACCATGCCGACGGCGGCCCCGGCCACGGCCTGTTCGACCTGCTTGGTGGTCCACGAGCCATCGGCGACGAACACGACGCGGCTACGGGGCCGGCTGGCGAGGTGCCTCGCGGCGGTGGCCGCGGCGCGGTAGACGACGCCTGCGGTCAGGTCCTCTCGCTTGCCCAGTCCGACCACGAGCAACTGACCCGCCCTGAGCCCGGGAGCCGCCAGCAGGGGGACGCATTCGTAGCGGCGGCCAGCCAGTTCGCCCGCGGCCGCGAGCCGGGTCAGCATGCCGCCGGTGGCGGCGTCGAGCTCCGCCGCGGCGCCGGTGTTCACGCCTCCCTCCGGCAGAAACACCACGACGGCGTCGGCGTCGATGGAGTGGGGGCGGGCGGTCGGCTCGCAGACGATGCCCGCCGAACCAGTGGGGGGCAGAAACTCGCGGGTCATGCTCGGTGCTCCGGTGTGCCATGCTCCCGCACAGGCGGGAGGCCCGGTGTTGTACCCGTTTTTACGGTGCGGCGCAGGGTCCCTGAATCCACGGTGCCAGCAGGGTGAGCAGCACGGGGAGCACGACGAGGTTACCGACGAGGCCCCCGAGCAGGGTGAGGCAGGACAGCCAGCCGAAGGAGACCGTCGGCATGAAGCCGCTCGTCATCAGGGCAAGGAAGCCGATCGCCAGTGCCAGCGTCGAGAAGATCATCGCCCGCCCGGCCGTCTGATGGGCGGTTTCGAGGGCCGCCTCGTGCGAGCCCTCCGCTAGCCGCCGACGGAAGGCGGCGATGTAGTGGATCGAACTATCCACCGAGAGGCCCATCGATACCGCGGCGATCATCGCCGTACCCATGTTGATCGGTTCGCCTGCCCAGCCGAGCAGGCCGAGCACGACGAAGATCGGCAGCCCGTTGGGCACCAGCGCGATAGCCGCAAGCAGGATGCTGCGGAAGGCGATGGCCAACACGGCGAAAATGCCAGCGGCCGCGATCAGGAAGGTGAGCCACTGGTCGGAGAGCAGTCGATCGACGAGTTGCGAGAGGAGCACGAAGAAGCCGGTCACCTCCGCGGCCCGACGTCCGTCGGTGGCGGGATACTCCTCGTCGGCGATCCGGCGGACCTGCCCGATGATCGCCCGCTTGGACTCGGCAGGCTGCCGCTCGCGCGCTCGGAGCATCACCCGCAGCCAGCTGGTGTCGTCCCGGGGGTCGCGGCCGACGAGCGAACGCACGAAGGCCGGCTGCTGATCGTTCTCCTGCCGGAGCATCGCGTTCACGGTGAGCGCCTGCAGCCTGCGGGGCAGCAGTGGAGCGGCGGAGAGCACGTCGGCGACGCTCATCACCTTCGTGAGCGCCGGCGCCTCGATGCCGTCCGGGCCCGATACCGTGACTTCGCGCCGCAGCCGTTCGGCGAGGTGCGCGACCGCATCGAGCTGATCGGCGTCGATCGGCTCGGTCGCGGGCACGAGGACGTCCCAGACGCCCGCCCCGCCAAGCCGCGATTCGACCATTTCATACGAGGCCACCGTGGGGCTCGAGTCGCTGAAGTTCTTCGTGAAATCGGTCTCGACAGTGAGCCACCGCATGCCCGTCATGCAGGCGATCGTCACCGCCGCGGAGGCCGCCAGGATCGGGAGCGGATGCCGGATGATTCGCCGCACCAGCCCGTCGAGCCCCCGCTGGAGAGCGACCTCGCCCCAGGCCATCTGCGGATCCTGGTCGAAGCGGCCCGCCAGCGCCAGGAAAGGCATCACGAGGCCCACGGCGACGAGCACCATCACGGCACCGATCGATGTCATGACGCCGAAGTCGTGGACCGGCCCCACGCTGCTGGCCATGAGCGAGCCAAAGCCGATCACGTCGGTGGCGATGGCGCCGGCCACCGGCCAGAGCAGCGTGGCGATCGCCGACCGCAGGGCGTCATCGGCGGCCGCGCCCTCCCCACGCAGCCGCCGAAACTCGACGATCACGTGCGTCACGGTGCTGATGCCGACCACGGTGACCATCGCCGAAAGCATCGTCGAGACCATGGTGAGCTTGAATCCGGCGACGGCCAGCAGACCGCGGGTGGACCAGAGCGCGAGGAGCACCACCACGAGGGGCACCACCAGCCAGCGGAGGCTACGGAAGCAGGCGAGCAGGACAGCACCGGCGAGCAGGCCGCTGAGCGTGCCGAGCAGGTTGCCGTCGCGTTCGAGCATCGCAAAGCCGTCCCGCAGCATCGCCGGTTCCCCGGCGAGCGTGCCCATGGGCAGGTCTGTCATCCGCGCCCGCAACCGGTCGATCGTGTCGGCGCGGGAGACGGCCTGCGCCCGCTGCGTGGTGGCGCTGGCCGGCGGCGGTTCGAGCACGCAGGCGATGCCGGCGGTCCGATGGTCGGCCCCGACGACGTAGCCCTCGAAGAGCGTCACCAGCCGGCGGGCCCAGCCCGCGGCCAGGCCGCTTTCGAGATCGATGATCGAGTCGCCCAGCGGTGTGCTCGCCAGGCTCGTCACGGAGGCGACCCCCGGGAAGGCGGCCAGCTCGGTGGCCAGCGCCCGCAGCCGGGCGATGCCTTCGGGTGTGAACAGGTCGGCGTCGTCGTAGGCCGCGAGCACCACCTCGCTCGACCCGAAGGCGCGGGTCATCCGCTCGTATGGAGGCAGCGCCGGATCACTCCGATCGAACATCGTGTCGATCGACCTGGAGAACTCCAGATGCCGGGCCCGCTCCACCGATACGACGGCGATCACTGCGGCCGCGAGGGCGAGCCACATGCGATGGCGGACCAGAAACACTGCGATCCACCTGGCGATCGGGGAGCCCATGGGAAGCTGGGGGGAACGGCAGGGCGGCGAGGAGGCTGACAAGATCGGCGACTCGCTCGGGCGGCGGGGGTTGGGCGATGAGCCCGCGAAGAGGGGTCAATCTTACCGACCCTGCCGGGATGGCCGGGCATTTTGCCGGGACCACCGCGACGCGGATCACCAGGACTGCTCGTTTCTCCCCGGCGCCGGTCGCCAGCGTCGACCTGATGGCCAGCCGCAGGAGCGCGTCCACCGGCCGTTCGGGGCCGCCGCTAACCCGCCGCTCTGCCGCCACTTGCGGCCGGTTCGTGGCGGCCGCGATGCCTTGACCCACGCTTGCCACCGCTCCTATAAACCCGCGGTTTTTCCGGCTCCCAGGCCATTTTCGGACCCGAGCGAACGTCTCGAGTGCAGTACCCCCGCATCACGACGGCACCACCTCCACGCGGCCCCCGCATGCCCGCGGGTCTCGGCCGCGGCTGCGCGCGGTTGCTGCTGGTGGCCGTCGCCTGCCTGACGAGCTGGTGCGGTTCGCTGGTCCGCGCTGCCGACACGATGGTCACGCCCGAGGCCAGTGCTGGCGCGCTCGCGGCGTTGCCAGCCCGCGGACTCGCGGCCGCGATCGCCGAGGCTGGTCGCATCGAGGTGCCATCGATGAATCCCGCCGAGCCACTCGCCATCAAGGCGACGCAGGCAGCGCGGTGGTCGGAGGGCGTGTACGACGTCTGGCACCTGACGGGTGGCGTGAAGATCGCGCAGGGATCGACCGAGGCCACCGCGCACGAGGCGGTGATCTGGATCGAGCAGCCTGCCACCGAGGAAGCCGACGCCGCTGACGACGGCACCGTCGAGCCGCGGGTTCGCGGCGTGCTCGTGCGGATGGCGGGGGACGTGAAGGTGACGTCGAAGACGAGCGATACCACCGTTCCGGCGACCGTCCGCGGGCCGCGATGGGCGGGCCGCTTCTGGACGCTCCGTGATCCGCAGCTCGACTTCGCCAGCGTGGTGGGCAGCACGGGAACACCGCCGATCTACGAGCAGCCCGCCGAGGCGGTCGGATCCGCTGCCGGAGCCGCCACGGCGGTTGGCACGAAGGAGGGCTCGGAGCTGCGGCAGGCAGGCTTCGAGGAGCAACCGATCGAACAGGCGCAGTTCAGCGAGTTTGGTGCGCCGGCCGTGCCGCAGGTTGCGGCAGCCGCGCCGGCCCGACGGCTGCGGGCGTTTCCGCGGTCGAGCGTTCCCCTGGCGATCAAGTGGCTGCCGAGCCCCTCGGGTACCGAGTGGATCGCCGTGATCACCTCGGGGGTCAACCTCGTGATCGACGGTGTCGATCCTGCGGGCCCGCTCGACATCTCCGCTGATCGGCTCGTGATCTGGACCCGCGGCTCGGCGCAGCCCGACCTCGACGGGGCTGCGTCCCAGGCGGCCGACGTGCCGCTGGAGCTCTACATGGAGGGCAACGTCGTCTTCCGTCAGGGCCAGCGGGTGGTCGAGGCGGAGAACATGTTTTACGACGTACCGCGGTCGAGCGGTGTGATTACGGGCGCCACGGTGCTGACGCCGGTCGACAACTACTCAGGCGCCGTGCGACTGCGGGCCGACGTGCTGCGGCAGGTCGATCGCAGCCGGTTCGTCGCCCAGCAGACGGGTCTGACGTCGAGCCGGCTCGGCGTGCCCACCTGGGAGTTCCGCTCGCGGGAACTCGAGTTCACCGACGAGCAGGTGCCACTGGCCGGACCCTTCGGTCAGCCGGCGATCAACCCCGCTACGGGCGAGCCCGCCGTCGAGCATCAGCAGTTCATCACCAGCCGTGGCAATACCGTCACGCTCGGTGGTGTGCCCGTGCTCTGGTGGCCGATCCTGGCGACGAACGCCAAGAAGCCGACCTTCTACATCAATGACCTCCAGCTCAAGAACGACCGGATCTTCGGCACGCAGGTGCTCACCGGCTGGGATGCCTTCCAGGTCTTCGGGTGGCGGCGGCCTCCCGACGGCGTCGACTGGGATTTCGACGTCGACTACCTGAGCTACCGCGGCCCTGGCGGCGGCACGTCGCTGCTCTACAACCGGCCGTCGTTCCTGGGGCTCCAGACGCCGGCGAGTGGCGACCTCGACGCCTGGTTCGTCGGCGACGTGGGCCGCGACAACGTCGGCCTCTATCGCCGGGGCCTCGACTATCCCGGCTACCCCAGCCGCACGTTCCGCGGCCGCTCGTTCTGGCGGCATCGCCAGGACCTCGGCGGCACGACCGACAGCCTGTTTGGCGGCTGGCAGGGCCGCGGCACGGCCGGCTGGATCAGCGACATGAACTTCCTCGAGGAGTACTACGAGGCGGAGTGGGAGGAGGGCTACGAGCAGCGGACGTGGGTCGACCTACGGCGGCCGGTGGAGAACCGCGAACTGCGGCTGCTCTCCAGCGTCCGCCTCGATCCGTTCTTCACGCAGACGGAGTGGTGGCCGCGGCTCGACCACTACTTCATGGCCCAGCCGCTGCTCTACGACGCCGTGAGCTGGTACGAGCATTCCGGCATCGCCTACGCCCGGCAGAGCACGCCGCAGACACCGACGGTCGGCCAGGGCAGGAACATCTGGACGCTGCTCCCCTATGAGTCCAACGTGCTCGGCGAGCGGGTGGCGACGCGGCAGGAGCTCGACCTGCCGTTCCAGGCCGGCGCGGTGAAGGTCGTCCCCTACGCCCTCGGCGAACTGGCCCACTGGGGCGAGGCGCTCGACGGCTCGCCAATCGACCGGGCGTATGGCCAGGTTGGCATCCGCTCCAGCCTGCCGATGTGGACGGCCGACAACGCGGTCGAGAGCCAGCTCTGGAACCTCCACGGCCTAGCCCACAAGGTGGTGTTCGAGGGAGAGTTCTCCTACGCCAACGCCACGCAGAGCATCGACGAGTTTCCGCTCTACGATCAGATCGACGACGACGCGATCAACCAGTATCGCCGCAACATCCCCTACTGGGACTTCAACGCCCCGCGGGGGGCGGGCTTCCCGACGCCGCTGTCGGCCCCCTTCATCTTCGGTCCTGACAACAAGTATGACCCGCGGACCTATGCCGTCCGCCGCGGCATGGGCAGCTGGGTGACCGGCCCGACGGAGATCGTCAACGACCTCACCGCCTTCCGCGTGGCGGCCCGGCAGCGGTGGCAGACGAAGCGGGGCCCGATCGGCAACCGCCGGATCATCGACTGGATCACCTTCGACGTGGATGGCGAGTTCTTCCCCACCACGAGCCAGAACTTCGGCGAGATGATGGGCCTCTGGCAGTACGACTTCCGCTGGCACGTGGGGGACCGCACGGCCGTTCTCTCCACGGCCGACGTCGACTTCTTCAACGGCGGCCAGCAGCTCTACACGGTGGGGGCGCTATTGAACCGCACCCCGCGGGGCAGCTTCTACCTCGGCTTCAACCAGTTTGGCGGGCCGATCAGCGCCTCGGTGCTGACCGGCTCCTACACCTACCGCATGAGCCCGAAGTGGGCGAGCTCCTTCGGCTCGGCGATCGACCTCACCGGCCGCAACATCGGCCAGAACTTCCAGCTGGTGCGGATCGGCGAATCGTTCCTGATGACCTTCGGCTTCAACGTCGACTACAGCCGCAACAACGTGGGCGTGACGTTCAACCTCGAGCCGCGGTTTCTCTCGCGGACGCAGTTCGCGAGCCGCTCGGGCATCGACATCCCGGTCGCCGGCGCCTACGGGCTGGAGTAGCGCCGGCCGATTCGTGAGGGTGCAAGTTGTCAGCCTGTACGTGAATCGTGCGTGGGGATTCGGGGCTGCTCCTGCCTGACCTGCCCCCTTCGACGTTGCCAGTTTCAGAGAGAGAATCTCTGGTGGTGCGGATCGGCGAGTCGTTCCTGATGACCTTCGGCTTCAACGTCGATTCCAGCCGCAACAACCGACCATCCTCTCCTCAAAACTGCGTCGATGGTGCATAACAGGCCTGGAATCGAGTCCGGCCGCCGGTGACCCCGGATTCGGACCAGGGTGAATCGGCCATGAGCACGCACCGCATCGGAATCGTCGTTCCCCATACGCACTGGGATCGGGCGTGGTACCTGCCGTTTCAGGCCTACCGGCTGCGGCTGGTCGAGATGGTGGCGGAACTGCTCGACCTGCTCGAGACCGGCGGCCTGCCGAACTTCGTCCTCGACGGGCAGACCGTGATCCTCGAAGACCATCTCGTCATCCGTCCACAGGACCGCGGGCGGATTCAGGCCCTGGTCGAGGCGGGACGCATCACGTTGGGCCCGTGGTACACGATGCCGGATTGCTTCCTGGCGCGGCCCGAGTCGCTGATCCGCAACCTGCAGCGCGGCCTGAGCACGGCCGTCGAGCATGGCGGGGCTTCGCGGGTGGGCTATGTTCCCGACTCGTTCGGACATTTCGCCCAGCTGCCGCAGATCCTCTCCGGCTTCGGCATCGATTCGTTTCTCTTCATGCGGGGTATGCCCGTCGAGCTTCGCGATCGCGACGGTGCCATTTTCGTGTGGCGGGCGCCGGACGGATCCGAGGTGCTCGCCACCTTTCTCCGCGAGGGCTACTTTCCACTGGGCGCACTGGGCCAGGAGAGCTTTCACGGGCGGTACGACGGCCTGCCCGCCAGCGAGGAGCGGGCCCGGGAGCGGTTGAGCCACACGCTCGCGAGGATTCTCCCCTTTCAGAAGCAGCCGGTCGTGCTGCTGCCCGCGGGCGGAGACCACCTGCCCGCCCGCGGTGATCTGAAGCCGTTGGTCGAGCATCTCAATGCCACGCAGGCCGACGTCGCGCTGCGATTTGGCGGCTTCGAAGACTACCTGGCGGAACTCCGCAGCGCGACATCGCCCGACGAGTTGCCCGTGTATGTCGGCGACCTCCTGGGGCAGGCGGATCATCCGCTGCTCCGCAACGTGCTCTCCTCGCGGGTCGATCTCAAGATCCTGAACCACCGGGCCCAGTCCCTCTTGACCGGCGTGGTCGAGCCATTGACCGCATGGGCCGGCATCAACGGCCTACCGTGCGTTGACCCGGCGCTGCTCCAGGCCGCGTGGGATGCACTGCTGAAGAACCACGCCCACGACGACATCTGCGGGTGCAGCGTGGACGACGTGCATCTCGACGACGTCCAGCGATTCCACGAAGTCCTCGCGCTCGGCCGGGAACTGCTCAACCGGCAGATCGAGCACATTACCCAGCGCCGGCTGCCGGCACTGCGCTCCCCCCGCTCGGCCCGCGTGTTCGCCTTCAATCCCCATCCGTGGCCCGTCGCGGTCTCCGCCGCCTTCCGCATCCTGCTGCCCGACGAGGGGGGGGAGTTTTCCGAACCCTCCGCGGCCCGCCGGCTGCGCGGCGTCGATGCGGCCGGCGCGGACATCGCGGTGCGAGTCCTGTCGAGCTCCTGCAAGGCGATCCGCAACCGCTACCTGGAAACCACCTGGGGGCGGGCCTACGAGGTGCAGGCCGAGTTCCACCTGCCTCCGCTCGGCTTCGAGTTCCTCACGTTCATCGAGACGGACGAACCACTCCAATTCGCCGCGATCGTGAAGCCCGCGCCGGTGCCGGAGGTCCTCGTCGACGCGATCCGCTTCGAGCTCGACGCCGACCTCGGCGACGGCTACTCGCACGGACCGTGCCCCGAGCTTCCCGTGCAGCGTGCCCGCCTCGTCTCCGCGGCGGTCGACGCCCAGACGGCGGACGTCTTTCATCTCGCCTATGAGATCTGCGGCCCGGCGTCGATCTCGCGAGACGAGCTCACTCAGAGGCGACTGCAGGAATGCCTCGGCCCGCAGGTCACGATGCCGATCTCGGTGCGGGCCCAGCGGCGCTGTGGCCCGCGGGCCGCGGCTGAGCAGTCGTTCGTGTGGGAGCTGAAGATTTCCTACGGCAACGTGTTTGCCGACAGCCGCCTGCGGGTGGTGGTCGATCCGCAGACGCTCGCTGGCGGTGGCGGAATAGGAGCGTGCGATCACGTGATCGTAGACGGTCAGGCGCAGTGGTGGTCGCTGCCGGCGACGCCCGCCGCCCACGATCTCTGGGACGGCCCGCTCGCCACCCCGGCCTACCCGGGCGAGAAGCCCTATCCGGTGCATCACACCAATGACGGCATCGTCTGGAATGCCACCGCCGCCAGACCCTTCGCCGGCGGCGTCGGGCTGCACGAGTTCGAACTGGTGGCGTCGGCCGCGTCGGCGGTGCCCGCCGCGGCGTTTACGCTCCACCGCGCGGTGGGCTCTCTCTCGGTGCGGGGCGGCCGGATCCGCTCGTGCCAGGCCGGGCCGCAGCGTCCGACGCCCGACGCCCAGATGCAGGTGAGGCTCGATCACGTCCTCGCAGTTGGATGTGCTGCGGAGGTCGTCGAGGCGATGCGGCTCTTGAAGGAGACCCTGCATCCCTGCTGGATCCAGGAGTGTCCCGTCGTGCCGATGAAGCCTGCGACGGGGCCTGACGCATTGAGGGCTTCCCTGCTCGACATCAACGCTGCGCCGCTTGAGCTGATGTGCCTGAAGCCGGCGGCCGGGGCGGGGCTCGTCGTGCGGCTCCTGAACCCCACCGGCGACGACGTCACGACCGCCGTGTCGCTGCCTGGGCTGCCCGCGGGGGCGTTTCGGGCCTCCCGGGTGATG
>CAJBSQ010000055.1 GCA_903958265.1 uncultured Planctomycetaceae bacterium | reverse complement strand
GCCATTCGACGAGCGACGCCGCATCCTGCGGGCTGTTCTTCCAGCAGACCACCTCCCGTCGTCCGGTCCGCCAGGTGAAACTCGCGGCCCCACGGGGCGTGAGAAAGCAGGCATCGGCCGGCACGTGATCGCGAATCCAGTCGCAGATGTCGGCCCAGCCCGCGGCGGTGATCTTCGAGTCGCTCCGGGGCACGAGCCCGGTGCGGCCGGGGATCGGCCAATGGAGGCTCTGCCCGCCAAGGTCGACCAGCAGCACCGCCATGACGAGCCCGCGGATCACCGCCGGCGCCACGCCGGCCATGCGGCGGCAGAGCGCGTCGTCTGAGATCACGGCGGTGAAGGTCGTCGCCAGCGCGAAGGGCACGGCGACATCGGCGAGTCTGAACCAGTAGTACCGGAGCAGCGAATACGTCAGCGAAGGAGCCCACGGCTCCAGCAGCGAGATCGCGACGCCGACGCCTGAGAGTCCCAGCGCTGCAAGCGTAAACACCGCGATTCGCCGCCAGGCTGCCGACGGAGGCAGGAGCCGCGACAGTAGCCACCAGACGGCAATCGCGAGCACGTGTCGGGCCACCATGCCGTCGGCGAAGGAGCGGAGGAGCAGATGATGCGAGAGCCGCTCAACCACGTAGATCTTGGTGGCCGCGGTCCGAATGGCATCATCCACGCCCGTTGTGAGGCCGAGGGCCGGCACCACCCCGGCCGCGGCGGCCAGCGCGCCACCAGCCACCAGCGCGACCTCCCACCAGCAAGCCCAACCCCGCGGGCGGTCGGGGTGCTCCTCAGGAGCGTCTGCCCCCATCCGGCTCACGAGCCACGTCGCCGCGGTCGCCACGCCCGCCCATCCACCCACGATCGGATGAAACGCCGCCGCCAGGCCGCACTGGAAGATGGCCGCCGCACATCGTCCGCGGCCGACCGCGCCGAGGCCACCGAAGACCAGCGCCCAGGCGAAGACCTTCGCCTCGCAACCGCCGATCACCCACTCTCCCGCCGCCGTCGTGTTTCGGATCGCAAACGAGAACACCATCGCGGCGACGATGCGGCCCCAGCCCGTGGCCAGCAGCGGCCCGACCGCGTACCGGAATCCAATGGCCAGCGCCCCCCAGCCGAGCCACCTGCCGACCCAGGCCGCCGTCTCGAGCGGCAGCCCGGCCGCCAGCGGGCCGGCGAGCAGATAAAACACGCCGTGGGCATCCGGCGTCTCGAGGAAGAAGTCGCCGCGGCCCCAGGAGGGATCGGCCGCATGCCTGGCCTTCGTGAGATACACCGCCTCGTTGACGTCGGGGACGGCCCATGCACCGGCAGCCGCGAACACCGCCGCGATCAGGAGCGATTCCACGGCAACGCGGAGCCATGCCGCCGCTCCACGCCCGTCGCTTTCGTCGGCCACGCCCCGCATCTATAAAGCGCCTCGTCGCCTGCCTCGCCTGCCGGACCAGTCCCTGCCAAGGATACCGATGACCGCCCCTGCCGCCGCCGAGAATCGTTCTGCCCCTGACGGCCCGGCCACGGCGGCCGGTGGTGCCGCGCTGCGGCGGGCGGCCGAGACCGAGACGCTCGGGATCGTGGGGGCGCCGTTCGCGCTCGCCGCAAAGCTCGTCGAATCGGCCGGCTTCGATGCCATCTACCTGTCGGGTGCGGCGTTCTCAGCCGGATCGCTCGGGGTGCCCGACATCGGCCTGTTCACGCGGGATCAGCTC
>CAJBSQ010000054.1 GCA_903958265.1 uncultured Planctomycetaceae bacterium | reverse complement strand
GGGCGTGTTGCCTCGGCCGGAGGTCACCCCGAGCATCACCGACAGCACATACCTTGCGCCGCCGGCCTCGAGCAGCGCGCCGTCGCTCCCCCAGCCGTACCAGCTCCGGAAGCCCTGCGTTGTCGCAGGCACGCCATCCCTGCCGAGCGGGCGGTAGTAGTCGTTGCTCTCCGGATCGAGCCAGGCCGGGCCGCCGCTGAGCGCGGAGGCGAAGAGCATCGTCATGCCCGTCAGCGATGCCGATGGAAACGTGTCCTTGGTGACCAGATCAGGGGGCAGTTCGTCCTTGTAGTCGATTCGCCAGGGGAAGTCGCTCGACCAGGCCACGTAGTCGATCTGGGCCGCGAGCCGGCGCGAGTCGATCGCCTTGAAGATCGGCACCATGAGCTCGTTGCGGAAGCGGGCGAGCGTGGTGTTTTCCACGCTATCCTGCCACGGCAGCATGAAGACGTTGATGGGCGGTATCTCGCGGGCCGCGATGAAGGCGTTGGCCACGGCGATGCTGTCGGCACTGGCGGAGTTGACCACCACGAAGACGTTCTCGGCGCCGCCGCCGCCGCGGGCCTCGACGGCCGCGACGATCAGGCTGATGACTGCCAACAACCAGCAGGACAGCGCCGGGGCGAAGCAACGGCGTGCACGGACGGAGGAGCGGAGACCGGAGGCAGGCGACATCGGCGGAATCTCGCAGCGGCGAAAGCGTGGCATGGGCCCCGGGGGGAGTGTAGGCCTTCCCGCCAGCCGGCTCCACCGTCCTGCAGAAACGGCCTGTGTGGGCCGCGCGGGGATAGGGATAGAATGTGGATATGATCCGTTATGCTGCGACGATCCGCACCAGTATCGCTCTGCTCGCCCTCGCCGCGGTCCATGCGACCGCCGCTGGCGAGGCTTCGTTCTCCGGCGCGCGGGCGCTGGCCCACCTGGAGGCGATCTCTGAGCTCGGCCCGCGGCCCAGTGGCTCGCCCGCGATGGACCGGCAGCGGGCCCTGCTCGCCGACCACTTCCGGAAGCACGGCGGGACGGTCGCCGGGCAGGCCTTTCAGATCCGCGACCGCCGTTCGGGAAAACCGGTGCACATGGAAAACCTCGTGGTCACCTGGCATCCCGACCGGGTCGATCGCGTGCTCGTCGGAGCCCACTACGACACGCGGCCATTTCCCGATCGAGACCCGGTCGATCCCCAGGGCATATTCGTGGGCGCCAACGACGGCGCCAGCGGCGTGGCCCTGCTGATGGAACTCGCCGCCGCGATGCCCGGCCTTGCCCCGCCCGTAGGCGTCGACTTCGTTCTCTTCGACGCCGAGGAATACGTGGTGGCGCCCCGCGACCCCTACTGCCTCGGATCGAACTTCTTCGCACGGCAGTACGCGGCCGACCGCAAGGCTGGCCGGCTGCAGTATGCCTACCGCTACGGCGCGATCGTCGACATGGTTGCCGATCGCGATCTTTCCATCTGGCAGGAACAGCACAGCGTCGACTGGCCCGACACGCGTCCCGTGGTCGACGCGATCTGGGACGTGGCCCGCCGGCTGGAGGTCCGCCAGTTCGTGCCGCGGCCGAAGTATGCCGTCGAAGACGATCACGTGCCGCTGCGGATGATCGCCGGGATTCCCACCTGCGACATCATCGACTTCGACTATCCGCAGTGGCACACCACCGCCGACACGCCCGAGGCCTGCTCGGCGGAGTCGCTCGAAGCGGTGGGCCGCGTCCTGCTCACCTGGCTCCGCGAGCAGCGGTGATCGCGATGGATCCTCTCCTGCCCTCGCCGCGGCAGCAGCTCGTCGTTCCCGATCTCGGACTCGGCGACATGCCCCTGGTGCTGTCGCTCTGGCTGGTGCCGCCGGGCGCGGCGGTGCTGATCGGAGACCGCGTCGCCGAACTCGCCGCGGGGGGCGTGATCGTCGACCTCGAGGCGCCGCTGTCAGGACGGCTGGTCCGCCAGTTCGTCGACGAGGACGACCGGCTCGCGACCGGCATGGCCATCGCCGAGTTCGAGGTGGGCCCGTGACCGCCGTACGGCTCGGCGGCGAGCCCGACGGCTGGCCGACGGACGACCGCGACGTCTGGGCCGCAGCGCTCGCGGGGGCCGCGGCGATGTTCCTCGTGCAGCCGCCGGCCGACCTCTGGTGGCTGGCATGGATCGCACCGCTGCCGTGGCTGGTCCTCGTGCGGGCGACGCGGTTGCCCGGCCGACATCCCGGGCTCGCACTCTGGACCGCTGGATTCGTGCACTGGCTGTTGGCGATCCACTGGCTGCGGCTGCCGCATCCGGCCACGTCGCTCGGCTGGCTGGCACTCTCCGCCTACCTCGCCCTGTACGTGCCGCTCTTTGTCTGGGCGGCACGGCGGCTGGTGCATCGCTGGCGGTGGCCGCTCGTGCCGGCTGCCGTCATCGCCTGGATGGGCTGCGAGCAGCTCCGCGGCACCCTCCTCGGCGGGTTCACCTTCGGCATGCTCGGCCACACCCAGTGGCGATGGACGACGCTCATCCAGCTTGCCGACGCCTTCGGCGCGGTAGGCGTCGGCGGCGTGGTGATGGCCGTGGCGGCCGCGGCGACGACGCTCCTGGCCACGCGGTGCCGCCGGGCCGCGGCCATCGACTCAGCGGTCGCGGCGGTCGCGGTCCTGCTCGCGGTCGGGTACGGTGCCTGGCGGCTTGCCGGCGAGCCGGTCACGACGGATCGGCCGCTGGACGTGCTGCTCGTGCAGGGGTCGGTCGACACCGAGCTCAAGCACGATCCCGATGCGGCGATCGATGTGGCCCAGCACTACGACGCGCTCACCCTCGAGGGGCTCGCCGCCTCCGGCACGTCCGCACGGCCCGACCTGATCGTGTGGCCCGAGACGATGTGGCGATGGGGGCTGTTGGAGATCGATCCAGCCGAGCGGCTGCCCGAGCCGGTCGTCGAGGAGATGCTCGGGCCGCCTGCCGATGAGCCCACCGCGACAGACGACGCCGAACGCCAGGCGCTCTGCCGCACGGCCCTGGAGCGGCAACGGATCGACGCCCTGTCGGCCTACGCGATGAGGTACGGCACGACCTGGCTCGTGGGCGTCGACAAGCAGCGGGTCACGCCCGAGGCCGTCACCGGCGCCGAGCACTTCAACTGCGGGCTGTTCCTCGACGCCGAGGGGCGGGTGCTGGCCTGCTACGACAAGATGCACCCGGTGATGTTCGGCGAGTACGTCCCGTTTGCAGAGACGTTTCCGATCCTCTACCGGCTCACGCCCCTGCCCGCGGGCCTGTCGGCTGGGCTGGCACCCGTGGGGATCAGGATCGCGGGCTACGAGGTCGCGCCCACCATCTGTTATGAGACAGCGCTGCCGGAGGCCATCCGCGGGCTCGTGCGGCAGTTGGCAGCCGGCGGGCGCCGGCCCGACGTGATCGTCAACCTCACGAACGACGGCTGGTTCTGGGGATCGAGCGAACTCGACATGCACCTCACGGCGGCGGTCTTCCGGGCCATCGAGGTCCGCACGCCGATCGTGGTCGCCGCCAACACGGGCTTTTCGGCCTGGATCGACGGCTCGGGACGGCTGCTGGCCCGGGGGCCACGCCGGGAGGTGGCCACGCTGCGGGCCGCGGTGCGGCGGGATGGCCGGGCGAGCCCGTGGCTGACCTGGGGAAGCCTGCCGGCCGGGGGATGTGTGGCGGTCGTGGTGGCCGTGACGCTGGAATCGCTCCGCCGCGGGCCCGCGGGAAGGGCCGGCGGGTCGACAAAACGGGCGCGTGCTGGGCTCCTTGAGCCGGCATGACCCTTCTGCCGATCACTGGACGAGCGGTAGGCTTGCCCGGGCCGGCCGCGGCCGTCGACAATAGACGGCAGCGGTTCGCCGGCGAGGGATTTCATGAACATCATCGGCAAGATTTTCGTGTTCGCAGTGTTCGTCATGAGCCTGATGCTCATGACGTTCGCGGGCGTCATCTACTCGTCGCACGTCAACTGGAAAAATGAGGTCGAGCGCGCCCCGAAGGACTGCCTGCCCGGCCAACAACCGGGCTACAGGTACCTGATCGAGGAGGCCGAAAAGTCGCGGAAGAAGCTCGATGACGACATCACGCGGCTCCAGGCGAAGGTGGCCGAGTCGGAGCAATCCCGCGATCAGGTGCTAGCCAAACTGCAGACG
>CAJBSQ010000053.1 GCA_903958265.1 uncultured Planctomycetaceae bacterium | reverse complement strand
GTCTTCGGTGAGGGCCCGCTTGATCGCGGTGTCTCGCGCCACGACGGCCGGCTCGTACCGGCGGTTCCAGGCGACGTGGGTCGCGTTGCACTCCTGGGCAAGGGTGCGAAGCGTCTCGAGCGACGGGCCGCGACGAATCACCAGCGACGCTCCGGCCTTCGCCAGCGCCGCCGCGAGCTTCTCGAGTGACTGGTGCAGCCACCAGCGAGACGCGGCGCCGGGCTCCCAGGGATGCTCCTCCTGGGGTGCCCAGATGAACACCGGCACGACGGGCCCCCGGGCGACCGCGGCGGCCAGCGCCGGATTGTCGTCGAGCCTGAGATCGTGTCGAAACCAGACGATCGTGGGGCTGCTCATGGCTGGATTGTAGGGCGGGCGAGCGCCGCGTGGAGAATCTCGACCGGATGCAGGGCCAGGCGGCCGGTGCCATCCTTGATCTGGTGGCGGCAACTCGTGCCCGGAGCCGCGATCAGCGTGTCGCGGGCCGCCCGCCGCACGAACGGCAGCAGCACCAGTTCGCCGATCTTCATCGAGACGTCGAAATGGTCGCGGCCATAGCCGAACGAGCCCGCCATGCCGCAGCAGCCGCTGGGAATCACCTCGACGGTGTAGTTGGCCGGCAGCCGGAGCACCGCCGCGGAATCCTCGATGCTCGACAGCGCCTTCTGATGGCAGTGGCCGTGGAGGGCCACCTGGCGGGCATCAGCCGTGAACGACTCGGCGGCAATCCGTCCGCGGCGGGCTTCGCGGGCCAGAAACTCATCGATCAGGAGGGTGCGGCCCGCGAGCCTCCGGGCCGGCAGCGCCAGCGGCTCGGGCACCAGGTCTGGATACTCGTCGCGGAAGGAGAGGATCGCCGACGGCTCGATGCCCACGAGCAACGCGTCGTCGGTGATGACCGGGTCGAGCAGGTCTACGTTGGTGGCGGCCAGGCTGCGGGCCTCGCGAACGAGCCCCATGGAGAGCTGGGCCCGCCCACTGTCGACGTGCCGCGGCACCACCACCTCGTAGCCCAGCGCCTCGAGCAGTTCCACGGCCTTGATGCCGACCTCGGCGTCGAGCGTGTCGGTGAACTCGTCGACGAAGAGGTGCACGCGTCCATGCGTCGCCGGGCCGCGGGGCGGCCGCCGAGCGAGCCACGCCGAGACCGTCGTTCGAGGGAGCGTCGGCAGCGACCGCCGCGGCGAAAAGCCAGCCACCATCTTGAGCACGCTAGAGACGCCGGGAGTCGTGGCCAGCAGGTTGTAGGCCCAGGGAACGGTCGCCGCCCGCCTGAGCATGGCCGCCGAGTCCGCGACCATCCGCGTCCGCAGGGGCACCCCGTGGGCATCGTGCCAATGCTGCTGCCACTCGGCCTTGAGGCGGGCCATGTCGACGTTCGATGGGCACTCGCTCTTGCAGGCCTTGCACGACAGGCACAGATCCATCACCGCCGCGAGTTCGGGCCGCACCCACGGATTGGCCTCCTCGCGCGGGCCGGAGAGCGCCTGCCGCAGCACGTTGGCCCGGGCCCGAGTGGTGTGGGTCTCGTCGCGAGTCGCCATGTAGCTGGGGCACATCGTGCCGCCGATGAGGTGCGACTTGCGGCATTGGCCGACACCCGTGCACTTCTCGGCCGCCCGCAGCACGCCACCAGTATCGGCGAACCGGAACACGGTCTCGTGCACGGCCGCCGGCTCGCCCGGCAGGATCCTGAGCGATGTGTCCATCGGCGGCGCGTCGACGATCTTGCCGGGGTTGAGGATGCCCTGCGGGTCGAAGGCCCGCTTCACGCGGACAAACAGGTCGTAACAGGCGTCGCCCACCATCGAGCGGATGAACTCACCGCGAAGCCGGCCGTCGCCGTGCTCGCCACTGAGCGAGCCGCGGTATTTTTTGACCAGCGCCGCCACGTCGGTGGCCACGTCGCGGAACATCTTCAGGCCGGCCGGGGAGTGGAGGTCAAACAGCGGCCTGAGGTGGAGTTCGCCGGCGCCCGCATGGGCGTAGTGGATGCAGCCGATGCCGTATTTCTCGGCGAGCAGCCGGTCGAACTCGGCAACGTAGGCGGGCAGGTCTTCGACCGCCACGGCCGTGTCTTCGACGATCTCGCGGGGCTTGGCATCGCCGGGCACGTTGTTGACGAGCCCCTGCCCGGCCCGCCGCAGCTCCCAGACCTTGTCGCCGTCGCTCCCGAAGAGCACCGGATAGGCGTAGCCGAGGCCGGCCTCGCGAAGCTCGCTCTCGAGCCGCTCGAGGAGTGCCTCGAGGGTGGGCCGGTAGTCGTGGCGAAGCTCGACCACCAGCACTGCGGCCGGTTCGCCCACTACGAAGTCGCGGTTCCGCGACTGCTCGAGGTTGGCCTTCGTGCACTCGAGAATCGTGTCGTCGATCAGCTCACAGCCCGTGGGGCGGTGCCGCATCGCCACCACCGCCGCCCGCAGAGCCTCGTCGATGGTCCCGCAGTGCACGACGAGCAGAGCCCCGGGGGGAGGCAGGGGCATCAGGTTGAGCTCAAACTCCACGCCCACGAACAGCGTGCCCTCGGAACCGGCCAGCAGCCGGCACATGGTGAAGTCGTCGTCGACCGCGGGATCGAAGCACGACGCCTGCATCAGGGCATCGAGGGCATAGCCGGTGTTGCGGCGGGTGACCTCCGGCCTGGGAAACGCATCGCGGACGAGCTGGCGAGTCGCCTCGTCACCGAGGATGCCGCGGACCTCACGGTAGATGCTGGTTTCGAGCCCCTCAGGTCCGTCACACGCGGCCGTGAACTCGGCAGTCGTGAGCGGACCGAACGTCACCTCAGAGCCGTCGGCGAGGAAGCCGCGGACCGACAGCAGATGGTCGCGGGTCGAGCCGTAGGCGATGGAGTTTGAGCCGCAGGAATTGTTGCCCACCATCCCGCCGATCATCGCCCAGTTGGCGGTCGAGGTCTCTGGGGCAAAAAACAGACCGTGCGGCGCGAGCACGCGGTTGAGTTCGTTCCGCACGACCCCGGGTTGCACGCGTACCCGCCGCTGCTCCACGTCGAGCGACACGATCTGGTTGAGGTACCGGCCGAGATCGACCACGATCCCGCCCCCCACCACCTGTCCGGCCAGCGACGTGCCAGCGGCCCGAGGGATCAGCCCCACGCGGTGCTCAGCAGCAAACCGCACCAGTTCGCGGACGTCGCCCTCCGACTTCGGGCAGGCCACCGCAAGCGGCCGCTCCTGATACTCCGAGGCGTCGGTCGAATAGGCCGTCCGCGTCAGGAGATCGACCGCGAGGTCGCCCTCGAGCTTTCGGGCAAGATCAGCAAGGCCACTCTGCAAGGCCGCATGGTCGGACTGCATCACGTGCCGCTGCTCCGCATCTGGCGGCGGCTCCAGTCGAATCGCTCGATGCCGCCGACAGTGGAGGCCGTCGCCGATGCCACGACGGCGAATGCGGTGAGCACGGCGGCGAGGCGCGGCGGCATGGGGGGCAATCTCCTGAATCTCAACCAGTGTCGCACACCCGCGGCGGCCGATACCAGCGG
>CAJBSQ010000052.1 GCA_903958265.1 uncultured Planctomycetaceae bacterium | reverse complement strand
TCGCGCTCGCCGGCACGGCCTTCGCCGGAGCCACCCTGGCCGGCACCTCGGCCCCGGTTCGCGCCGCTGGCCCCAATGAGAAGATCCGCGTGGCCGTGATCGGCGTGAACGGGCAGGGTGGCCAGCATCTCAGCGAGTGGATCGCCAACCCCGACGTCGAAGTCGTGGCCGTCTGCGACTGCGACCCGGCCGCCTACGACAAGCACGGCAAGCGGTTCGAGAAACTCGACCGCAAGCCCGACTACGAAAAGGATGTCCGCAGGCTGCTCGACCGCAACGACATCGACGCCGTTTCGATCGCGACGCCAAATCACTGGCACGCCCTGATGGCCGTGTGGGCGATGCAGGCCGGCAAGGACGTCTACGTGGAAAAGCCCTGCAGCCACAACGTCGAGGAGGGCCGGGTGATCACGCAGTGGGCCCGCAAGCTCGGCCGGATGTGCCAGATGGGCGTGCAGAGCCGAAGCATGAGCGGCACCCGCGCGATGATGGAGTTCGTGAAGTCGGGCCAACTCGGCCCCGTCAAGGCGGCCCATGCCGTGTGCTTTCGGCGGCGAGACAGCATCGGGTTGGTCGACACGCCGGCACCGCTGCCGCCGGGGCTCGACTTCGACCTCTGGGCAGGCCCCGCTCCCAAGGAGGTGCCGATCCGCTCGAAACTCCACTACGACTGGCACTGGAACCACATCACCGGCAACGGCGACCTGGGTAACCAGAATCCCCACGAGATGGACAAGTGCCGCTGGGCCATCGGCCAGCAGACGCTGCCCAAGAAGGTCGTGAGCATCGGTGGCCGGCTCGGCTACATCGACAACGGTGACGTGGCCAACAGCCAGGTCACGATCTTCCAGTGGGACGATGCGATCCTGATCTCGGACGTCCGTGGCCTGCCCATCAAGACACCGGTGACCTCCGGACTGAAGATCCCCAACCCGCTCGACAAAGCCTGCGCGATCTTTTACGGCAGCGAAGGATTCGTCTTCGCCCCCAACTACACGTCGGCAGCCGCCTACGACTACGACGGCCACGAACTCGCGAAGTGGGAGGGGGGGGGCTACCAGCAGCACTTCGCCAACTTCGTCAAGGCGATCAAGAGCCGCCGCCACGAAGACCTGCACCTCGACATCGAGGACGGTCATCTCTCCAGCGCCCTGGCCCACCTCGGCAACGTTTCGTGGGCCCTCGGTGAAGCCGTGTCACCCAACACCCGGCCCACGCTCGCCGCAACCGACGCCCATGCGAAGGCGTCGCTCGACACGTTCGCAGCGTATGTCACCGAGAACGGTGTCGACCTCGCCAAGACGCAACTGAAACTCGGCCGCGAGCTCACGCTCGACCCCCAGACCGAACGATCGAGCGATGCGGAAGCCAACGCCCTGTTCACCCGCGAATACCGCCGGGGCTATGAACTGCCGCGGGTGTGACGCCCAGCGGCCACAGACGAACCGACCCCACCCCGCCGGGACGAGTCGAGATGGATGACAGCGGCGCCGAGGGGCGGAACGAGCCGGCCGACAGCACCGGCCTCAGCTTCGGCGGGTTGACCGCCTTCGCCGGGCCACAGGCCGCGGTGGCCGACGACGGCCACCTTGCCGTCGGCACCCGGCTCGACGATGTGACGATCGTCCGGTTCATCGCGGAAGGGGGCATGGGCCGCGTCTACGAGGCCCTGCAGGGAATGCCCTGCCGCACCGTGGCCGTGAAGGTGCTGCGGCCCGGCGTGCTGTCGTCGGTGGCCGCGAAGCGATTCCACCAGGAAACACAGATCCTCGGCCGGCTGACGCATGCGGGGATCGCCCGCATCTACTCCGTGGGCATCCTGCCGATGGTCGGCTACGCGCTGCCGTACTTCGTGATGGAATATATCGAAGAGGCGCAACCGATCACCGAGTACGCGGCCACCCGCGGCCTCACGGCGCGGGAGCGGGTGCGGCTGGTCCGCGAAGCCTGCCAGGCGGTGGCCCACGGGCACCTCAAGGGCGTGGTGCACCGCGATCTCAAGCCCGGCAACATCCTCATCGACGCCGCGGGGCAGCCCAAGATCATCGACTTCGGCGTGGCCCGCAGCACCGACACAGACGCGGCACTGACGACCATGCATACCGACATCGGTCAACTGTTGGGCACGCTGCGGTACATGTGCCCGGAGCAGTTCGATGGCACCTCTGACGACATCGACGTGCGGGCCGACGTCTACGCCCTCGGCGTCGTGCTCTACGAGCTGCTCGCAGGGCGTTCCCCCTACGATACGGCCGGCAAGGCGGTGCATCAGGTGGCCCGCGTGGTCAGGGAGGTGGAGCCGAAGGCCCTCGGCTCCGTCGACCGGACTTTCCGCGGCGACCTCGACACGATCGTGTCGAAGTGCCTGGAAAAGGATCGCACCCTTCGCTATTCCAGCGCCGTGGAACTGGAGGCCGATCTGGGCCGGTATCTCCAGGGGCAGCCGATTGCGGCCGAGGCGCCGGGGCTGATCGGCTCGCTCGCCCGCGTGGCCCGCCGCCACCG
>CAJBSQ010000051.1 GCA_903958265.1 uncultured Planctomycetaceae bacterium | reverse complement strand
TTGCCCATGCACCCGAGCGTGTCCCACCGCTGGTCGTCAGTGAGGAGAAACAGGATGTTTGGCGGCCGCTGCGAGGCGGACTTTGGTTCCCCTGCGGCACCGGCGAGGTGGCTGCCGCACATGGCCAGCAGGCAGATCCAGAGACGACGGTTGCGCGGCAGGCTGCAGGATCGCATCAGTCGAATGGTTATGGCAGGAGGTCGAACTGGCGCCGCTCGCCCGGGGCGAGCTGGATGTCGGGGATGATTGCCCACTCATCGCTGACGTGAGCTTCCGGCAGGCGCAGCGTGGTCGTGCCAGCGGGGAGCCGTACCCGAAGTGTGCGGGTGCGGTCGCCGGTGGCGCGGTTCTCGAGCGTGACGGAGACGGCACCTGGCGAACGCGCCCCGCTCACGAGGATGCCGCCGCGGGCGGCGAGATGCGAAAACGCCACGCGGTCGCGGTGCCACGCGGCCGGGAGGGCTGGAAACACGGTGACGTCGCGGTCACTATCTGGATCGAGGAGCATCTCCGCCACATTGCAGACGAGCGCCGCATGGGCCGCCACTTCGGGCGTTTTCTTGAAGTCCTCCCGATCGGCAATGATCTCGCCGAAGCAGCAGTCATCAAAGAGCGTGATCCCAGGCCTGAGAAGCTCTCGTGCCCAGCGGTGCGCCTCCGCACCGTCGCGGAGCTTCGCGGCGATCACGCCCATCCAGCCATTGTTGAAGACGTAGTCGCCGGTCTTCGATTCCCGCACCATGTCGTAGGTCGTTTTCACGAGCGGGTCGTCGGCGCCGATGATGCCGTACCACCAGAGCGGCACGAGCCAGGTCACGTCGCCGCGACCGCGCTCGGCGGCAGCACCCGGGCCGGCGACCAGCACGCGGGCGCCGTCGAGATCGGCCGTCGGAAGATACACAGACCCCGCAAGAGCTTCCCAGCCGTCCTCGGCCTCGCCGCGGCGGCACGCTTCGCGGAGCGCGAAGGCCGCGGCGGCCTGCTGAACCGTCGAGGGCATCCGCTGGTGGAGGTGGCCGCCCACGTCGGGCCGAGGTACGAGTTCCTGGGCCATGATCTGCGTCGTCTCGCGCAGGAGTTTCCCGGCGATCGGGAAACGGCTCTCGTCATCGCTCCAGTCAACATAGTCGAGCGCCACGAGCGCCAGGTTCGTGCCCGCGAAATCCTCGTAGGCCCAGATTCCCTCCCCAGTGGTCGGGGGCACGAGCACGGTGCCGTCGTGGCCGAGGAGCGGCCCATACTTTGCTCCGCGGCCATACCGCACCGAGACGTCGTGCAGCGTCAGGCTTTCGCGTGCCGTCCGTGCTTGCGGCAGCGTCCGCGCCGCCCAGTCACACACTCGGCGGGCCTCGTCCAAATGATTGGCATAGAGAAGGGCTCTCTGGTCGATCACGAGGTCATACTCGGGACAGATCGCCCCGGCGAAGCTCTCGAGGCTCGTGCCGTTGCATCCAGGAGGCACATCCGTGTTGCCGAAGAACACGCCGAGGTACCAGTTCGAACGCGCGTACCACGTCGCAAGGTCGCGATCCGGGAGGACGACCGACGACGTCGCAAAAAACGCCCGCCACCAACTCGCCGTCTGTTTCCGCAGGGCGTTGAAGCCCTGCCTTTGGGCGGCAGCGGCCTTGGCCCAGGCCGTCTCGGTGGCGTCGGCCCCGCCGTAGGAAGACGCGGGGACGATGTAGAGCGTAATGGTACCGCCGGGCCGGGCCGGGCCGCAGACCAGCGCCGATGCATCGACAAAGGGCTTTGCAGCATCGATGGCGACGGCGAGTGCCGCGGTACACGACCGCGGCCGTTCGGCGGTCACGACCAGGCCCTTCTCTTTCGCCGTGGCGGCCGCAGACCAGGGCTCGTGTGCGCAGGCATAGACGCCGCCGTTGAGATAGATCCGCACGTTTCGATTCGGTTCGATCCGCAGCCGGAACGGCATCGTCGCGGCGGCC
>CAJBSQ010000050.1 GCA_903958265.1 uncultured Planctomycetaceae bacterium | reverse complement strand
GGTGCCGGTGACCGAGCGGCTTGAGGTGCATGCCGAGTGGTTCGGCACGTTCACCCAGGGGCTCGTCGACGATACCCATCGCCCCTTCTTCAGCCCTGGCACCCACTTCATGCTCGCGGACAACGTCGAGATCGGCCTCCGGGACGGCCCTCTACTTGCAACTGAGTTGCGTATGCGCCATACTCTCCGGCGACCTGCCACCTCACGGAGATTCCCTCATGCACGAGCCACGCCCCTCCGCTCCCGCACCGACACCGCTCGAGTCGACCCTCGCCGATGGCCGCCTGCCGGTCACGGTGCTCTCCGGGTTTCTCGGGGCTGGCAAGACCACTCTCCTCAACCACATTCTCGCCAATCGGGACGGGTTGAGAGTGGCCGTGATCGTCAACGACATGAGTGAGGTGAACATCGACGCGCAGCTGGTGGGCGGCCCGCGCGCGACATCGGCCACGCAGCTGAGCCGCACCGAGGAGAAGCTCGTGGAGTTTTCCAACGGCTGTATCTGCTGCACGCTGAGGGAGGATCTCCTGGAGGAGGTTGCCCGCCTCGCGAGAGAGGATCGCTTCGACTACCTACTCGTGGAAAGCACGGGAATCTCGGAGCCACTGCCCGTGGCTGAGACGTTTACGTTCGCCGATGAGCAGGGCGAAAGCCTGTCGGCCTTGGCCCGCCTCGACACGCTCGTGACCGTCGTCGATGCGCGAAACTTCCTGACCGACTACTGCTCCCGAGACGAGCTTCGCGACCGGGGCGTGGGCCTCGATGAGAACGATTCACGAGACCTGGTGCAACTCCTGGTGGATCAGGTCGAATTCGCCAACGTGCTCGTGATCACGAAGACAGACCTCGTCGCCGCCCCCGACGTCGCCTACCTCGAGGCGATTCTGAGAAAGCTCAATCCGACGGCGTCCATCATGCAGGGAACTCAGGGCAGGGTGCCGGTGTCAGCCCTGTTGGGCACGAAGCTCTTCGACATGGACCACGCCGCCAGCCATCCCGGCTGGCTGGCCGAGGCACCTGGCACGCATGTTCCCGAGAGCGAGGAATACGGCATCGTCAGCCGGGTCTTCCGCTCGCGTCGGCCGCTCCATCCGCAGCGGTTCTGGAACCTGATCACCGGTCCTTCGTTCAAGGGCGTGATCCGCTCGAAGGGATTCGTCTGGCTGGCTACTCGGCACGACTGGGCCGGCATCTGGTCTAGCGCCGGCGTCGTGTCGAGCCTCCAGCCTGGCGGCCTGTGGCTTGCGTCCTCCCCGAGGAACGAGTGGCCGGACGATCTCGACCTGGCGGATGTCCAGGCGATCTGGCACGAGCCATGGGGCGACCGGCGACAGGAGCTCGTTGTCATCGGCGCCGCGCTGGTTTCGGATCTGCTCGTGCAACTCGACCGATGCTGCCTGTCCGATGCCGAGATCGATCTCGGTCCGGAGAGTTGGCTCGCGTTTGATGATCCGTTTCCTGCCTGGCGGATCGCCCTCGAAGACGACGAAGACACGGTCGTCGCCGATGAGGAGAACGACTGACGGCCGCGTGGGAGTGGTCCAGCGAGGAGCACTTCCGCGATCATTTCCAGACTGATGAGCGACTCGTGAGCCACATGCCCTTGCCTTTCGGGCCTCCGTGGCCCAGTCTTGGATCGTTTTCCTCACCTTGCAGTGGTGGCGTTTTTGTGCGGTTGGCACAGACTCTCTCCGAGTCCGGCTACAACCGGTTGCTCCATCCGACCCGGTCCCCCTGGGTCGGGCTCGTCCTCCTCATCCTTGCAGGCGTCATGCTCACGCGGCGATCCGGGCTCGTGGCGGCGGGGGGCCGACGGCCGTGCCCCCGCAACGGGCGAGCACTCATCAACTTCTCACGCAATCCTGACATTCCTCTCGCATTGTCTTGATTCACTCTCGGCGGTGTCAAAGCCTCGTCGACGACCACTCAGGTTGCGACGGCCTTCCTTCCACCGTGGAGAGTTTCATGTCGCCCGTCCGCGTGCCCCGCCAGGGCTTTACGCTTGTTGAACTTCTTGTCGTCATCGCGATCATCGCGACGCTGATCGGACTGCTTCTGCCGGCCGTGCAGTCGGCCCGCGAGTCGGCTCGCCGGACGCAGTGCCAGAACAACATGAAGCAGATCGGACTTGGCGTGATGACGTACGAGTCGGCCAACCGGAAGCTGCCCTATGCGGGCCAGTGCGACTCCACCGGCTCTTCCACCACGGTCTACATGATCCACTCCACGGCAACCCTGATTCTGCCCTTCATCGAGCAGGCCCAGATCTACAGCCAGTTCGACACCACGTATGACGTGGCTGGCTACGGTGGAACCGTCAACGCGGCAGGCAACCGCGTCTTGCCGTCGGGTGCTCAAGTGCATAGCAAGGCCCGGGGCAGGTCGTACGACGACACCGCATTTCCAGCCGGCCAGGCGGCCGCGAAAAACTCCATCAGCACGTTCCTCTGCGGAAGCGCACCTGGCGGATCAGTCCGCGATCCGATCAGCAACTATGGCGGCTTCGACTACATGTTT
>CAJBSQ010000049.1 GCA_903958265.1 uncultured Planctomycetaceae bacterium | reverse complement strand
GTGTTGGCCGTGCTCCCCGATGCCGGCATCGGCCGATTTGCGGTGCGGCCGGCGCAGGCCACACAGCCACTGGTGGTGCTGTCGCTGGATGACGCGCAGGCGATTCTCCGCGAGGGAGACGTGGCCAATGCGATTTTCGCGGTGGCTGCGGCGGTCCCGGCCGACAGCGACGCCAGCGACGACAGCGACGCCAGCCACGACACTGCGGGCGTTGCGGCATTGATCCGCACGATGCTGCAGCCACGGCTCGAAGACTACGGGCTTGCCATCGATCCCGCCGAGGGAGATGGGCTACGACTCTCGAGTCGGCGGCTCATGATCCCGAAGGAGGTCGACCGCGCGGCCGGGGAGGTGCTCGGCTCGCGTGGCGGGTCGCCATCGCTCGCCTTTCTCGCCAACGACATGCTGCCGCAGGGCTCCAGCGCGGCGGCTGGCCCGCGGATTCCCTATTCGACCGTGCTCGGCATCGAGGGAGCGTCGCTGCCGGGCGGTGGCCTTGTCGACGCCGCTGGGGCCGTGCTGCCAAGCCCCGTGGGTGACGAGATCATCGTCGGCCGTTGGATGGCCGATGACCTCGCGGCGCAGGGCCGTCCGCTCGCGATCGGCGACAGTCTCGCGGTGCGGTTCTTCCTGCCGGAGACGATCCACGGCCAGGTGGAGGAGCGGACGGAGTCGTTTCGGGTGTCGGGCTTTGCGGAGATGCGGGGCACGGCCGTCGACCGGTCGCTCGTGCCCGAGGTCGAGGGGGTGACGGACGAGGAATCGATCGCCGACTGGAATCCGCCGTTTCCCTTCGACTCCTCGCGGGTGAGGACGGTGCCACCCCACGATCAGGACGATCACTACTGGAAGCAGTATCGCGCCACGCCCAAGGCCTTCGTCTCGCTGGCGGCGGCGCGGCGAATCGCCGGCGGCAGATTCGGGATGACGACGGCCTGGCATGTGGCCCGGCCCGACATGCCGCGGGACGAACTCGCCGCCCGGCTGGCGGCCGCGATCAATCCCGACGCCGCCGGGATCGCCGTGGTGCCGCTGCGGGCGGAGGCGGTCGCAGCGGCCCGCGGCTCGACGCCGTTCGGTGGTCTCTTCCTCGCGCTCTCCGCATTCGTCGTGGTGGCCGGGCTTCTGCTGGCGTGGCTGCTCTTCGGGCTGCTCGTCGCGGCCCAGCGGAGGGCGATCGGCCTGTTGGCCGCCGTGGGCTGGCCGCCGGCCCGGCTGTCGAAGCTGCTGCTTGTGATCGGCGGGCTCGCGGCGCTGGCGGGCGTGCTCGCCGGCGCGGTACTTGGGCCGATCTGGTCTCGCCTGTTGATCGCGGTGCTGGAGCGGGCCTGGAATGGCGACGTAGCGGCCGGTTCCTCGGCCGTGTTTCGCGGCTCGCTGCCGGGGCCGCTTGCGCCCCTCGCCGGCTGCGTCGCGACGCTCGTGATGGCGATCGCGGCGCTGGCTGTCGCGGCCCGGCGGGCCGGCCTGACGCCACCGCTGACCCTCCTCAGCGGCGGCCCTGCCGCCTCCGACGGGTTCCGAAGGCCGGGGCGGTGGTCGACGACGATCGCCGCGCTGAGCCTGCTCGCCGCGGGCGTCGCCCCCCTGGCCGCCCGCAACGCCACCGCGGCGACGGCCGTCGGGTTGTTCTTCGCCGCAGGCTGCGCCGCGCTGGGCGGCCTGTTGGCGCTGGCCCGGGGCCGGCTGTTCGCGGGCAACGCTCCGTCTGCCGTGCGTTCGCTGCCGCAGTTCGCCGCCCGCACCGTCGCCGCGCGGCCCGGCCGGGGCTTCTCGATCGCGGCGATCGTCGCCGCCGGACAGTTTCTGGTGGTGGCCGTGTCGGCGTTCGCCCTGCGGCCGCCTGCGGATGTCGCCGACCGTCGTTCGCCGACCGGCGGCTGGACCTGGATCGCCGCGCTGGGTGAGCCATCATCGATCGACCCCGCCGACCGTGATGCCCTGGCTGTGCTCGGCCTGACGGCGGCCCAGGAGAGGGCCCTCGGCAGCTGCGAGATCGCCCGGCTGCGGGCGAGTGACGGCGACGATGCGAGCTGCACCAACCTCTATGCCGCGTCGCGGCCGACCGTGCTCGGCGTCGGGCCCGGATTCATCGCGCGGGGCGGCTTCTCGTTTACGGCCCACGCGCCGCTCGCCGCCGGCGCTGCGGGCAATCCCTGGCGGCTGCTGGATGGCATCGCGGACCGCGACGACGGGCCCGTGCCAGCAGTTCTCGATCAGGCGACGGCGCAGTGGGGACTCAAGCTCGGCGGCGTGGGGAGCCGGTTCACGTTGCCAGACGAAGCCGGCGAAACCGCTGAGTTTGAGATCGTGGGCCTGCTCGAGCCGGGCATCCTTCAGGGGCGGGTGATCGTCGCCGAACGAGACTTCCAGCGGCTGTTCCCGTCGCGGTCTGGATACTCGCTCGCCCTTGTCGATGCCGCGGCGGTCGACGTGGCGTCGCGGCCGCAGGTGCCGGCGGCACTCCAGGCAGCCTGGGCCGACGCGGGCGTGTCGCTCGAACTGGCGGTCGATCGCCTGCGGGCGCTGCAGGCGGTGCAAAACACGTTTCTCACCGGCTTCCAGGTGCTCGGCACGCTGGGCCTGCTGCTCGGCACGGCAGGCGTCGCGGCCGTCCAGCTGCAGGGCGTGGTGGAGCGGCTCGGCTCGCTGGCGATTCTCCACGCCGTGGGGTTTTCGCTGATCCGGATCCGCACCTGGCTGATGCTGGAGACGCTCGTCACGGTCGGCGCGGGCCTGGTGATCGGCACGCTCGCCGGAGCGATCGCCGTCTGGCCGGCGTTGGCGGGGGGCGTGGGCCGGCTGCCCCTGCTCTGGATCGCGGCCACGGGAGGCGTCACGCTCGTCGCCGCCGCCGCCGCGGGCTGGTTCGCGACCGCGGTGGTGAAAACCGGCTTTGCCCGTCCGGCCGATCGAACGCTACTGTCTCGGGCATGCACATCGCCGTGATTCTGCCGCGCTGGGTCGGGGACGCCGTGATGGCCACCCCCCTGCTCCGCGCCGTCAAATCGCACTTCGGCGACGGGGCTCGGATCACGGGCGTGATGCGGCCGGTGGTGGCCGACCTGCTTGCCGGCACGGGATGGATCGACGCCCACGTCTTCTACGACCGCCACGGCCGCCATCCGGCCCACCATTTTGGCGGCGCAGCGCGGGCCCTGCGGCTCGACCGCGCGGATGTCACGCTCGTGCTCCCCAACTCGCTGTCGTCGGCGGCGCTGGCGTGGGCGGGCGGCGGCCGACGCCGCATCGGTCATGCGGGGCATCGGCGACGCTGGCTGCTCACCGACGTGGTTCGTCCGGTTCGCGAGGAGGCGATCGTGCCGCCGCCGGTGGCCTTCATGGAGCTGGCCGCAGCCATCGGTGTGCCCGCGGGGCCACTCGACGTGGAACTCGCGACCGATTCCGACCAGCGGGCCCGGGCCGACGAGCTGCTGGCGGGGCTGTTCCCCGATCGCAGCGGGCCGCTCGTGATCCTCAACGACAACAGCTCCAACGGCACGGCTCGCTCGTGGGGCGTCGACAACCATGCCGCGCTCTCCCGCTGGCTTGCCGACCGCGAGCCGGGAGTGCGGGTGCTGGTGCACTGCGGCCCGGCCGACCGCGAGCAGGCGCGGGCCATCGTCGCGCGGGCGGCGACGCCGGCCGTTCGCGGCCTCGGCGACGTGGCCGAACTGCCGCTCGGGCTCTCCAAGGCGCTCTATGAGCGGGCCGATGTCTCCGTCTCGTCCGACAGTGGACCGCGGCACATCGCGGCTGGGTTCCGGGTGCCCAGCGTGGCGTTGCTCGGCCCCACCGACCCGCGGATCGGACGGTCCGATCCGGAGCGGTGCGTGGAGATCCGCCGCGATCTCGCCTGCTCTCCGTGCGACCGCGGCGAGTGCCCGCTGCGGCATCACGACTGCATGCGCTTGATCGGTGTCGAGGAGGTGGGAGCCGCCGCCCTCGGCATGCTCCGGCCGTCGACCAGTGGACCGGCCATGCGGACAGGCTGAGCCGGGATCGGGTCGTCGGAGTATGCTGGCCACGGTCCTGCGGCGTTCGCGGCGGGCGTCCCGAACCTGACGCGAGGAGTCTGACGGATGATGCAGTTTTTCGGGATGCTGGCTGCGATCGGCCTGACGGCGCTCTGCTGGGGCATGTATGGCCCAACGCTGCACTTCGGCCGCGAAGACATGCATTCGCCGCTGCGGCCGTTCGTCTGTGTGGGCATCGCCTACTTTCTGATCGCGGTGGTCGTGCCGCTCCTGCTCTTGCTGAGGGGCGAGAAGGGGCAGTGGACGACGCGGGGGGTGGTCTGGAGCCTCCTGGCCGGCGTGGCCGGATCGCTCGGCGCTCTCGGGGTGATCCTGGCGCTCCACTTCGGCGGCAAGCCGATCTATGTGATGCCGCTGGTGTTTGGCGGCGCCCCCGTGATCAACACGCTGCTGAGCGCGGCGATGAACCGGGCCTTCGACCAGCTCAAGGCACCGTTCCTCGCCGGCCTGCTGCTGGTGATCACCGGCGCCGTCACGGTGCTCGTGTTCAAGCCGCAGACGGTCGCCCCACCGGCGCCGGCCGCCGTGGCCGCCGTCGCCGACGCGAGCCTCCCCGTCGCCGAGGCCGCCCCGCGGCGGACTGCGGAGCAGAAGGCTGAGCGGATCGTGGCGGTGCTGCTCTCGGTGGCCCTCGCGATGTTCTCGTGGGGCTCCTACGGCCCGGTCCTGCACCGCGGCCAGGCGGGCATGCAGGGGAGCCGGCTGCGGCCGCTCATCTGCATCGGCGTGTCGTACTTCCTGATCGCCGTGCTCGTGCCGCTGGCGCTGCTCGTGCC
>CAJBSQ010000048.1 GCA_903958265.1 uncultured Planctomycetaceae bacterium | reverse complement strand
TGGCTTGTTTCCGGAGCCATCGTCTTCACCCACTCGACCTGCATTTTGAAGGGGCCGGCCTTCTTGTCACTGAGCATGAAGCCGATGCTTGTGATCTCATCCGGCTCGACTGGCCCCATGCCCTGAACCCGCCTACCGAACGACGTGGGAACGAAGTCGGCAAGCGGAACGCTCACCTCGGTCCACGTGTCTTTCTCGGTCGGCAGCGGGGCCCTGTACGAGAAGGCCATCCGACGGGATTTCGTGTAGAGATTCAGCACGTACTCTCGTCCGTCGCCTTTCACCCGGACGACGATGGCGTCTCCGGCCTTGATATCCACATCAGCCGGCTTGGTCCGGACCGACGCGAAGCCGCCGTTATTCTCCAGGGAGAGCGTGCCGAAGAACTCCATGATCTTGTCCGGCGCGATCCTGAACCGGCCGTCCGAGACCCCGCCCATCACACCATCGTTGACAGCCTGCCACTGTTGGGCAGCCTCGGGGCCGGCAAAGTCAAAAAGGGGCCGGAGGGTTTGTTCCGCGACTGCCTGCATGAGAAGCAGGCCCACGAGGAGAAGGGATCTGAGTGCCGTCATTGCTGTCTCCTCACGCTCGAGCTTCTCCGAGTTGCGTGCATCGCCGGCTCGGGGGCGGCACCAGTCGCCGCTTCGCGGTCCTTCGGATGGTCGCCTGGGCGAGCATACGTCAGTTCCTCGGGGAGCGGGCTGCGGGGGTATCAGGAGGCCTTGCCGGTAGCATGGGCTTTCAGCCCCTTCGGCAGGGGAAAAGCCGTTCGTGGCCTGCGGACGGAGCGTGGCGGCTGATAGACTTTACGGGATGCACGCACGCACCTGGACGTTTCTGGCAATCGGTCTCCTCGGCCTGACGGCAGCCGCGAAAGCCAAGCCCATCGCTTTCATGGGCGGTGACGTGTTGCCGATCTCTGGCCGGCCCATCTCCCCGGGCACGGTCATCGTGATCGGCGGCACGATCGCCACCATCGGCCCTGCCGCCTCCACGCCGGTTCCCGCCGACGCCGAGCGGATCGACTGCTCGGGGAAGGTGATCATGCCGGGCCTCGTCGACACGCACAGTCACGTGGGTGGCGGCTGGGGGGGCGACGCCAGCGGCCCGATGCAACCCGACGTGCGAATCCTCGACTCCATCAACGTCCGCGACACCGGCTTCCGCAAGGCCCGAGCGGGCGGCCTGACCACCCTCAACATCATGCCCGGGTCGGGCCACCTGCTCAGCGGGCAGACGATCTACGCCAAACTGCGAAAGGCATCCACGATCGACGACTTCTTCATCCGCGACGCGGCGGGCAAGCCGGTCGGTGGCATCAAGATGGCCAACGGCACCAACTCGCAGAAAGAGCCCCCCTTCCCCGGAACGCGCTCGAAGGCGGCGGCGATCGTGCGGCAAAAGTTTCTCAAGGCGAGGGATTATCGCCGCAAGGTGACCGAGGCCAAGGGAGACGCCGCCAAACTACCTGATCGAGACCTCGAGATGGAGGCGCTGCTCGAGGTGCTCGACGGCCGGGTGATCGTGCACCACCACTGCCACCGGGCCGACGACATCTTGACGGTGCTCCGACTCCGCGATGAGTTTGGTTTCAAGGTCGTGCTGCACCACGTCAGCGAGGCGTGGAAGGTGGCCGACCAGCTCGCGAAGGCCGCAGCCCCCTGCTCGGTGATCGTGGTCGACAGCCCCGGCGGCAAGATCGAGGCGATGGACCTCTCGCTGGCAACCGGCGGCGTGCTCGAGAAGGCAGGCGTGCCCTGCGCGATCCACACCGACGATCCCGTCACCGACTCACGGCTGTTTTTGCGGACGGCAGGGCTGGCCGTGCGAGCCGGCATGAGCCGCGACAAGGCGCTCGAGGCGCTCACGCTGGCCGGTGCGCGGATGCTCGACCTCGACGGTCGAATCGGCTCGCTGGATGTCGGCAAGGATGCCGACCTCATCATCCTGTCGGGCGACCCCCTGAGCGTTCGCACAAAGGTGCTCCAGACCTGGATCGAGGGCGAGATGGTCTTCGACCGAGAGGATCCCGACGACCGGTTGTTCGCCGTCGGTGGCTTTGGTGCGGGTCGCGACCAGAAGGCCCATGCCTGCTGCACCGACGAACGGTTTGCGGAGACGAAGTGATGCGACTCAGGCATGCAGTCGTGGTAGCCGCGATCATGGCGGCCCTCTCCGGCATGAGGCAGCAGGCCAGCGCCGCCGAGGCCGCCCGGCCTGGGCTCGTGGCCGTCTATGGCGATACCGTGTACACGATGACCGGGCCACCGATCGAGAAGGGCGTGGTGCTCATCGAAGCCGGAAAGATCAAACTGGCCGGCTCGGCGCTCGACATTCCGGTGCCCCCTGAAGCCCGCGTGCTCAGGGGAAAGGTCGTCACCCCGGGGCTCGTCGACGCCCATACGACCGTCGGCCTGACGGGCTACCTCAACCAGGATCAGGATCAAGACCAACTCGACAAGACCGAGCCGATCCAACCCGAGTTGCGGGCGATCGACTCGTACAACCCCCGCGAACGTCTGATCGAATGGGTTCGTGGATTCGGGGTGACCACGATCCACACCGGGCATGCACCAGGGGCCCTCGTCTCGGGGCAGACGATGATCGCCAAGACGGTGGGCGAGTCGGTCGACGACGCGACGATCACGCCGCAGGCGATGGTCGCGGTGACGCTCGGCGACGACGCCCGCCCCGGCGATGACAAAAAGTCGCCGGGCACGCGGAGCAAGGCGGTGGCGATGCTCCGCGGCGAGCTGGTGAAGACGCAGGATTATCTCCGCAAACTCGAACTCGCCGACCCCGAGAAGCGGCCCGACCGCGATCTCCGCCGCGAGGTGTTTGCCGACGTCCTCCGCGGAAAACTGCCACTGCTCGTGACCGTGAACCGGGCCACCGACATCGACGCCGCCCTGCGGATCGCCGAGGAGTTTGACATCCGCATCGTGCTCGACTCGGCGTCCGAGGCCTACCTCGTGGCCGACCGCATCAAGGCTGCCGGCGTGCCGGTGATCGTGCATCCCTCGATGCGGCGAGGGGGCGCCGGAGAGACCGAGAACATCAGCTTCGAGACGGCCGCCACCCTGCGGGCCAAGGGCATTCCGGTGGCTCTCCAGAGCGGCTTCGAGGGCTACGTCCCCAAGACCCGCGTCGCCCTGTTCGAAGCGGCCATCGCGTCGGCCAACGGACTCACGACCGAGGAAGCGCTCGCCACGATCACGAGCGATGCGGCAACCATTCTGGGCGTCGCCGACCGGGTTGGCTCGCTCCGTCCTGGCCTCGACGGCGACGTGGCGATCTTCGACGGCGACCCTTTTGAGTATGCCACGCACTGCACGGCGGTCGTCATCGATGGCCGCGTCGTGAGTGAAGAACCACGCTGAAAACCCGCCGGGCACCGAAGACCTCCCGCATCAAAGCGGAAGTCTCTGGTGCCCATGTTCCCTCGGGGAGCATCCACTCGTGGATGCATTCACCGCGGCCACTGCCGCGTCGTCAGCATGGTTTTGCCGCCAAGGCCTTCCTCACGAACACTGGCGAGGCGATCGTGGCTTCCGACAACAGCGTGTAGTTGCTCGACACAGCGTGAATCCGCCGCGCGAGATCAGCGTCGAAGCAGCGGAGCACGACACGCAGCGTTTGGCTGCCCCGGCACTGTTCGTTAACCGCCTGAGCGGTCAGGCCGATCTCCAGGTTGAGGGCGTCGTTGGCGGTGCAGGCGATCAGGGCCCGCGCCCGGGCAATACCGGCACGGCCAAGCACCACGGGCCGCGTCGCGTCGCCCGCGATGATCGGGCAGCGCAGGTGGAGTTCGCGGTGGGCGTCGTCGGAGGCGGCTGGATCCACGACCACCACTGGAACGCCCCGGGCACGCAGCCCGCGGGCCACGGCCACACCCACGTGACCAAGCCCGCAGACGACCACATGGCCCGTGGTGAGACGGGCATAAAACTCATTGCGAAGCTGGTCGGCGGTTCCCGAGACGATGAAGAGGGTCAGCAGGGACGCGATGATGGCTATGAGGAAGATGCCACTGAACATCAGCACGATCCCAAACACCTTCACCCACGCCGGGGCGAATTGCAGGTTGAAATCACCGAATCCCACGGTTGTGACCACCGACGTCGCAAAGTAGGCGGCATCGATCCAGTCGAGATTCAGCGTGTGCCGGAAGACCATGATCGCCCCGAGGTATAGCCCAAGCAGGAGCAGGGGAATGGCGACGAACGCGAGGCGGATCGGCCGACGGGGCACTGCGAGCCGGCCGACACACCGCGCGGGCCGTCTTTGAGTCGCCGGAGCCGACAGGGCGGCCTCGACGAATGCGTCAGCCGCGAGCACGGCCGGAGCGATTGCCGCGGCGATGCCGAAATCAGCCTCGAATCGCGGCGCCAGGTCGGGATCAGAATGACGCATCACCACCGGCACGGCGGGGGATTCGCCCCGAATCTCCAACGCCGCCTCGAGGTTGGCGACATCGTCGGCCGTTGCCAGGATGACCGACTCCGCACCGGCGACGTCGGCCTCGGCCCGCACCGCAGGAAAGCGGAAGTCGCCAGTGACGATGCCGGCACCGGCTGCCATGGCCCGCTCGAGCCGGTCGGCGTTTGTATGGGCGTCGGAAATCACCGTCACTGCGGCGCCGGCAGCCCGCAGAGCCTGCACGACATTGAGCCCTAACCTGCCGAGGCCGCAGACGACGACGTGATGCATGAGGCGAGTATAGCCCGCGGCGAAAGGGATCGTGTTCCGCTGCGACCACGAGCATTCGGGAGCGGTCGGCCTCGCTGCCACATCCTCGAGGCGAACGGCCAAGCATGTGCCTCTGAGGCACATGTGGGCTGGTGCGACGGTTTGACCGGGCTGCCCAAAACCCGCCGGGCACCGAAGACCTCCCGCATCAAAGCGGTATTCTCCGGTGCCCGTGTGATCACGTTTGAGGCCAGCGTTTCCCGGCCGACCTATCTCACGGCAGGATGACCGCGTCGATCACGTGGATCACGCCGTTCGACGCCACGATGTCGGTCTTCGTGACGTTCGACATGCCCTTGGCGGTCCCAACCTTCACGCCACCTTCGGTGGACACGATCACGGTTTCCCCACCGGCAGTCTTGGCTTCCTTGATCTTCACCACGTCGGCGGCCATCACCTTGCCGGGCACCACGTGCAGGAGCAGGATCGCCTTCAGCTTGTCCTTGTTCTCAGGCTTGAGCAGGGTCTCAACCGTGCCAGCAGGCAGCTTCTTGAACGCCTCGTCTGTGGGGGCGAATACCGTAAATGGCCCCTGCCCCTTCAGCGTGGCGACGAGATCAGCCGCCCCGAGGGCTGCGGCCAACGTCTTGAAACTACCGGCCCCGACGGCCGTGTCGACGATGTCCTTCGGTGCATCGGCGAGGGCCACCTGACGCACGGTGTGCGAGACCACGCGCTCGTGCATCACCGCGGGCTGGACGGCGTGGCCGGCCGCGGTTGGCTGGCTGTTCGGACAGGGCGCGGCAAACGATGCCGCCGAAAGGCAGACAGTTGCCGCAATCGACAAGAAACTCGTACCGCACTTCATGAGAAATCTCCGAGAGGAGGACAGGAATAGCAAAAACCTCTGGAATCATAGGCGTGTCATGCGCGGAGGCAAGGACGAGCTCGCCTGAAGATGCTCCCCCGCGACTCCTCCGGGCTTGCCCGACCACTGCGAGATGGGCGACAGTGCCTTCCGAGGGCGTGTACCTGGAGCTTGGGTGATCATGAGTGCGGGCTGGCGGTTCACGCTTCCGATGTGGACGGGCACCCGCCTCGTGCCCTGGCTGAGGCTGCTGGCCCGGCACAAGTTTCGCGTCTCGCCATCGCGGATTCACCGGGCCATCGGCATTACAGCCGCAGCCCTCGGCAACGAGGTGCTCGCGGGGATCCAGTGGGCGGTGTGGGGCCGGGGTCTGCGGGCGGCACGGATCGAGCACGACCCGATCGTGATTCTCGGCCACTGGCGGAGCGGCACGACGCTCCTCCACGAACTGTTGGCCTGCGATCCTGCGTTTGTTGCCCCGACGACCGTGCAGTGCGGCGTGCCGAGCCACTTCGTCCTCTCGGAACAGTTTGCCCGCGAGCGATTGGGGTTTCTGCTCCCCAAGCGGCGCCCCATGGACAACATGACCATGGGATTCGACCGCCCCCAGGAAGACGAGCTCGCGCTCTGCAACCTCGGCCTGCCGAGTCCGTGGTGGACCGTGGCCTTCCCAAACGATCCTCCCCCCGACCCGGCGTACGAAACGCTCGACGGCCTCGCACCCCTCGATCGCGACCGCTGGATCGCCACGTGGCTTGGCTTTCTGCGGGCGATCCAGTTCGAGCACCACGGCCGCCTCGTGCTCAAGAACCCACTGCATACCTACCGCGTGCCCCTGATCCGCGGCGTCTTCCCGGAGGCCGACTTCATCCACATCGTCCGAGATCCGCGGGAGATGGTGCCGTCGTGCCTCCACTTCTGGCGGCGCATCGCCGAAGACCACGGACTGCAGCGGCCGCTGGCCGCCGACCTCGAGGACCGGGTGTTTGCGTCGCTCGTGCGGATGGACCGTCGGCTCCACGAGACCTGGGAGACGATTCCGGAGCGGCGGCGGCAACGCATCCGCTACGAAGACCTCGTCGCCGACCCGATCGGGGTGCTCCGCGGGGTCTACGACCACTTCGGGTGGCCCGTCGCTGAGGTGGCGCAAGGCCGCTGGCAGGCTCGGCTGAACGAGCAGCCCGAGTATCGCCGCAATCAGCTCCCCGTTGATGAACGCCTCGGCCGGCGGATCGATGCCGACCTCGCCGACGTGCTCACCCGCTCCGGCTACGATGCCGCCCCTCGTCACCCGCGATGAGTTCACCGAGCGCGGCCGCGCTCGAGTACTCGAACTCGAAGCCGAGTTCCTGCCCGAGCCGATCGGAGCTCATCACCCAGGAATGCCGCGTGTAGCCGACGAGCCCCGGCGGCGTGGCGAGCCAGGGCAGCCGCAGCGCCCACCAGACCCGCCCGATCACGGCCATCACGACGAACGGCATCGGCACCGCTGGCACGCCCAGCATCGAGGCGATCTGCCGCTGCGTGACCGCGTCGGGCGGCGCGATGTTGAACGGTCCTCGGGCGGACCGTAGGAGGATCGACAGCGTCGCCCGCGCGACGTCCTCGTGATGTACGAACTGCAGCGGCGTATTTCTGCCGTCGGGCAGCAGCACCACGGGCATGCCGAGAAAGTAGTC
>CAJBSQ010000047.1 GCA_903958265.1 uncultured Planctomycetaceae bacterium | reverse complement strand
CCCACGCTCGCCATCCTCACGCCGATCCCACCGCCTGCCTGTTTTTTATCCGGTCATTCCCGGGAATCGGCGGAGGTCGATGCCACCGAAGCCTGTGCTCCACCACCATCGGATGAGTTCTACCGCCGACGGCCGCGGAGGGCCTGCTCGATGTCGCGCCTGGCGGTGTCGGCCTTGAGTTTCTGTCGCTTGTCGTGGTCCTTGCGGCCGCGGCCGATGCCGAGGAGCACCTTCACGCGGCCGTTCTTGAAGTACATCTTCAACGGTACGAGCGTGAGCCCCTTCTCAAAGGCACGTCCCGCAAACTTCGCGATCTCCCGCCGGTGCAGCAGCAGTTTCCTCGGCCGCTTGGGCTTGTGGTTGAGTTGATTGGCCTTCTCGTATTCCGGGATGTCGCTGCCGAGCAGCCAGACCTCGGCCCCCTCCACGCGGCCGTAGGCCTCGTCGAGGCTCATGCGTCCGCCCCGCAGGCTCTTGACCTCGCTGCCGACCAGAGCGATGCCGCATTCGAGCGTGTCGATGATCTCGTAATCGTGCCGCGCCTTGCGGTTCTCGGCAACGACCCGCTCGGCGGGCTTTTCGTCGGCCCCCTTCTTCGCGGGCTTGGCGGCAGACTTGGTGGGTTTGGGAGCGGGCACGGCCGTGGTCACAAAGGGTGCGGACTCGATCGGGGAAGACTACACTTTACGGGTTTCAGAGCCCTCCGTCCCCGCCCGCGGAATCATTCGATGCTCGCCCGCCTCGCCTGCCTCGGCCTTGTCGTGCTCGCCTCCGCACTTCCGGCCCATGCCGCCGGCCCCGGTTTCGTGCCCGGCCCGGAAAAGCCCGTGGGTGACGGGCCCGCCATCCAGGTGCCCGGTGGCTGGATGGTGGCCTACGACGAAACGATTCCCGGCACCGACGTCGCCTTCCGGATGATCCCCGTCCCGGGCGGCCGCTTCCGCATGGGCAGCCCAGATGCCGAAGCCAGCCGCACGACCGATGAGGGGCCTGCTTTCGAGGTCGGGATCGACCCCTTCTGGATCGGCCGCTGCGAGGTCACGTGGGGCGAATACAAGCGGTACATGGCGGCCTTTGAACTCTTCAAGGCGATGCGGTCGGCCGGAATCCGCCCGATCACGCCCGAGAATGAGGCCGACGCCGTCACGGCTCCCTCGGCGCTCTACGACCCCACCACGACCTTCGTCAACGGCGAGGACGACGCGCTGCCCGCGGTCACGATGACCCAGTTCGCAGCCCGGCAGTACACCAAGTGGCTCAGCGGGCTCACGGGCCGGTTCTACCGGCTGCCTGCCGAGAGCGAGTGGGAGTATGCCTGCCGAGCCGGCACCGAAACGGCATGGAACGTCGGCGACGACGTCGAGACCCTCGATGACGCCGCCTGGTTCACCGACAACTCCGACGAGGCCCCGCACCCGGTCGGGCAGAAGGCCGCCAACCCGTGGGGACTCCACGACATGCACGGCAACGTCGCCGAGTGGTGCGTCGATGAGCTCGTGGCTGGTGGCTACGGTCGACAGGCGGCCCTGCCGGCGCCGGTTGGCGTGGCTGCCACGATCACCTGGCCGCAGAAACTCTATCCGCGGGTGCTCCGTGGCGGCGCCTACTACGACGAGGCCACGGAGTGCCGGAGCGCTGCTCGCCGCGGCTCGCGCGACGCCGGCGGCACCCGCGAGAATCCCGACTGGAAGGACATCGACCCGAATCTCCCCAAGAGCCCGTGGTGGTACACGGAGGAGCCGGCGCTTGGCGTGGGCATGCGGGTGGTGCGTCCGCTCACCGAGCCCGACCCGGCGGCCCGCCGACGGTGGTGGGATGCCGACACCGAGAGCATCAAGGCCGATGCGGCCGACCGGCTGCAGCAGGGCCGCGGAGCCCAGGGGCTCGTCGATCCGGCCCTCCCCGCGGAACTCGAGGCCGAAGGTATCACGGAATGATCAAGGAGCTTTGCATGCCGATTCGTCTCCTCTCGGTCGTCGTGGCCGCCGTGGCGGTCGCGGCGGGGTCGGTGCCGGCCGCGCGGGGCCGCGATTGGCCCGACTGGCGCGGCCCCGATCAAAACCGCCACTACGAAGGCCCACCGCTCGCCACCTCGTTCGATCCCGAGGCGAGCACCAACGTCCTCTGGAAGAACGACGAGGCTGGCGGCATCTCCACGCCCGTGATCATGGGGGGAAAGCTCTTCACGCTCGTCCGCCACAAGCCGGGCACCCGGGAAGAAGCGGAGAAGGTCCTCTGCCTCGACGCCGCCACGGGGAAAAAGCTCTGGGAAAATGTCTTCAACGTCTACCTCTCCGACGTGCCGGCCGAGCGGGTTGGCTGGTCCGCGGTGATCGCCGATCCCGACACCAACACCGTGTTCGCCCACGGCGTCTGCGGCGTGTTCACCGCGATCGACGCCGTCAGCGGTCAGACGAAGTGGCAGCGGTCATTGCACGAGGAGTTTGGCTTCCTTTCGACCTACGGCGGCCGGACGAACATTCCCGTGGTGTTCGAGGATCTGGTGATCGCCAGCGCCGTCGTCACCGGCTGGGGCGACACCGCCCGCCCGGCGCACCGCTTCTTGGGCATGGACAAGTCGTCTGGCGAGGTCCGCTGGATGAACGGCACGAAGGAACTCCCCGAGGACACGACCTACAGCACCCCGTCGCTCGCCACCCTCGGTGGCGAGGCAGCCCTCGTCTTTGGGTCGAGCGACGGCAGCATCTGGAACTTCCAGCCGCGCACGGGGAAGGCCGTCTGGAACTTCAAGCTCTCCCGGCGGGGACTCAACGTGGCTCCGCTGGTGGACGGCGAGGACGTGTACATCTCACAGGCGGAGGAGAACCTCGACAACACGTCGATGGGCTCGGTGACCCGCTTCAAGGGAATCGGCTCGGGCGACATCACGGCGACGAACGTCGTCTGGCAGAGGAAGGGTGTGATGGACGGCCGCTCGATGCCGGTCGTCCTCGATGACCGGGTCTACTTCGTGGATGACGGCGCGAAGGTCTGCGGCTTCGACAAGGCGAGCGGCGAGCCCGTCGGTAAGCCGGTGAAACTCCTGGGCACGATCGTCCGGGGCAGCCCGCTGGTGGCCGACGGCAAACTCTACGTCTGCTCGACGAGCGGCTGGCACGTGCTCGAGCCGACGAAGGATGGCCTGAAGTTTGTCAACCGGATGCGGCTCGATGACGAGGACGAGGTGACGGCGTCGCCAATCGCCTGGAACGGGCTGGTGTTCCTCACGACGGGGGCACGGCTCTACTGCCTCGGCGCGAAGCCGCAGGTGGATGGCGGCATGGCGCAGCCGAAGGCATCGGCCCCGCAGCAGGTGTCGTCGAACACGCAGGGCCCCGCGGGCGAACCCGCCTGGGTGCAGGTCGTGCCTGCCGAGGCGCAGATCGCCGCCGGGGAAACGATGCCTCTGAAGGTGCGACTCTACGACGCCGCCGGCCGGTTCGTGAAGGAGTCGGCTGCCGAGTGTTCGGCGACCGCCGGCACGGTGAGCAAGGCTGGCGGCTACACGGCGCCCGCCGGCGTTCACGCCGCCGCGATCGTGACCGCGACAGTCGGCACCCTCGACGGCACGGCCAGGATCCGGTCGATGCCGCCGCTGCCCTGGCGGTTCGACTTCGACGATACCCCGCTGGCGGTCGATCCGAAGACGGGCGTGGCGAAAGGTGAGCCGCCGCTCCCCTGGATCGGCATGCGATACCGCCACGTGGTCCGCGAGGTCGATGGCTCGAAGTGCCTCGTGAAGGTGACCACGATCCCGAAAGGCACGCGGAGCCAGGGCTGGATCGGTCCGATCGGCCTCCACGACTACGGCATCAGGGCCGACGTCCGGGCCCGGGAGACGGGCGTCGAGAAACCGGGGTCGCCCGCCTCCGACGCGGCGAAGTCGGCAGCGACCGACGCCGACGCTTTCGCGAAGAAGTTCGGCAACCCCGCCGCGCTCGAGAAGGCCCGGATGCCCGACATGGGCCTCGTCGCGCAGCGGTACACGCTCGACCTGATGGGCGCGAGCCAGCAACTCCAGCTTCGCTCGTGGCCGCCCCAGGTGGCGACGCATTTCTCGAAGACGATCCCCTTCGCCTGGGAGGCGGGCCGCTGGTACACGATGAAGCTCGAAGCCCGCACCCAGGACGGCGCCGCGGTACTCCGCGGGAAGGTCTGGCCGCGGGGCGAGCCGGAACCCGACGCCTGGACCATCGAGGGCGTGCATGAGGCGGGCAACCTCCAGGGCAGCCCCGGCTTCTTCGGCAACTCGAAAGACTCCGAGATCTACATCGACAACGTGTCCGTGGAGGCGGTGAAATGAGTAGGGCATTTTTCTGTGGGATGGCCGTCGTGGTGCTGGGAGCCTGCCCGGCGCTCGCCGCCGAGTGGAACCAGTGGGGCGGTTCGCCGAGCCGCAACAACGTGCCCGACGCGGAGAACCTCGCCGTGGAGTGGGCTCCGGGCGAGTTCGACCCAGACACCGGCGCGTGGGATCCGACGACCTCGAAGAACGTCGCCTGGGTGGCGGCGCTCGGCAGCCAGTCGTACGGGAATCCGGTGATCGCCGACGGCAAGGCGTTCGTCGGCACCAACAACGGCAAGGGCTGGCTGAAGCGGTATCCCCCGGCCACCGACCTCGGCTGCCTGCTTGCCTTCGACGTGAAAAATGGTGACTTCCTCTGGCAGGACTCGAGCGAGAAGCTCCCCACCGGCCGCGTCCACGACTGGCCGCTGCAGGGCATCTGCTGCGCGCCGCTCGTGGAAGGCGACCGGCTCTGGTACGTCACCAGCCGCGGCGAGGTGAAGTGCCTCGACACCGAGGGCTTTCGCGACGGGGAGAACGACGGGCCCTTCACGACTGAGAAGGAGCAGGGGCAGGACGAGGCCGACGTCGTCTGGGTGCTCGACATGATGAAGGAGCTCGGCGTCTCGCAGCACAACATGTGCTCCTGCTGTGTGACGAGTGCCGGTGACTTCCTGTTCGT
>CAJBSQ010000046.1 GCA_903958265.1 uncultured Planctomycetaceae bacterium | reverse complement strand
GGCCGAACCCGCGCTCGCGGGTGGCGACACGATCCGGGCGGTCGACGGCGTGGCCGTCACGTCGTATGCCGAACTGCTCGCGGCACTCTCGACCAGGGCGAATCGTCCGGTGACGCTCACGATCGACCGCGGTGGCAAGGATGCCAAGGGCCTGGCGACTCCGGTCTCGAGCCTGAGCATCGCACTCCCGCCACAGCCGCGGCTCGACACCGGCATGGCAATGACACCGCTGGCCATCAAGGCCGTGCAGGAGGGCTCGCCAGCTGCCGCCGCCGGCATCGTGGCGGGCGATCGGCTCGTGGCGGTCGACGGCCAGCCGGTCGGCGATCCACTCGGTCTCGATGCGTCGTTGCGGGGTCGCGTCGGCGAGGCGGTAGCCGTCACCCTGGCAGACGCTGCCGGCGACCAGCGGACCGTCGAGGTGCGGCCCCGCGAGGTCACCTGGCGGGACGACGAGACTGCGGGCATCGGCAGCCCGGCCTCGGTGGCGTCGCTCGGCCTGGCCATCCCGGTCGATGCGGTTGTGGCGGCGGTCGTCCCCGACGGCCCTGCGGCCCAGGCGGGGATCGTCGCCGGCGACCGGATCGCGAAGGCGACGATCATCGAACCGGGCGAGGAGCCCGATCCGGCCGCAGGCATCGAACTCTCGCCGCAGCAGCCGAGCTGGCCGGTGGTAGCCGCGGTGCTCCAGCAGCTGCCCGCCGGCACGTCGCTCATGCTCGCCGTCACCTCGGCGGGTGGCGATCGCCGCGAGGTGCGGCTGGAGCCCAGTCCGGCCGCAGACCGGTTCGTCACCGATCGGGGTCTCGTGTTCGAGCCGGTCTACGAGACGATCCGGGCCAGCTCGTTCGGCGACGCCCTGGGGCGCGGGTTTCGCAAGGCGAAAGAAGATCTCTCGATGGTCTACGGCTTTCTCGGCAAGCTCTCCAAGCAGGAGATCAGCCCGCGGCTCCTGGGAGGACCGATCGAGATCGCCAAGCAGGCCGGCCGGTCGGCGAACGAGGGCTTCGGCCGACTGCTGCTGTTCCTGACGATGCTCAGCGCGAATCTCGCGGTCGTCAACTTCCTGCCCATCCCCGTTCTCGACGGTGGGCATATGGTGTTTTTGGCGTATGAGTGGATCCGCGGCAAGCCGCCCAGCGAGGGCGTGGTCGTGGTGCTCAGCTACCTCGGCCTCGCCCTGATCCTGTCGCTGATGTTTTTTGTGTTTGGCCTCGACCTGGGTCTGATTCCACGACGTTGACGCACGTGACCATCCCGCCGACGACCGCGGCCGATCTCGACCCCGGCCGCAGGGCTGGCGGGACGTTCCCGGCGGGCGTGACGGCGGTGGTGTTTGACGTTGTCGGCACGCTCGTGGAGCCCGTGCCCTCTGTGGCGGAGGCCTATGCCGCGGCTGGCAGGCGGCATGGCCTCGACCTCGGTGCCGCCGAGATCGACCCGCGGTTCCGGTCGGCCTGGCGGCGGCAAGAGGAGATCGACGCGGTGGCCACGCCACCGTTCACCACCTCACGCGGCCGGGAACGGGCCCGGTGGCAGGCGATCGTGGAAGATGTCTTCGGGCCTACCGCCGTCACCGCGGCGGTCTTCGCCGATCTCTGGGAGCACTTCGGCCGGCCGGAGGCGTGGAAGCCGATCGCGGCCGGGGCCGCGCTGGTGCGGACGGCCGTCGACGCCGGACTCGTGGTGGCGCTGGCGAGCAACTTCGACGAGCGGCTCCTGGCGATCGCACCGGTCGTCGAGCCGCTCACGCTCGCCGACCATGTGTTCGCCTCGTCCGAGATCGGCTGGCGAAAGCCGGCCGTCGAGTTCTTCCGCCAGGTCGAGGCGCGGCTCGGTCGCCGTCCGCACGAACTCGTGCTCGTGGGTGACGATCCCGACCTCGACGTGGCCGCCGCCGGGCAGGCGGGCTGGCGGGCGATCCGCATCGGCTGACCAATCGGCGCGCTGGCCTGCCGGCACGTCAGGCCGTGGCTCGTTCGGCAGGGCGGCAGGCGAAGGCGAGCACGACCGCGGCGACCGCCGCGAGTATGGCCGTGGCCAGAAACGACGTGGCCGGGCCGTCGGCACCACGTTCCCAGAGGCTGCCCGCCAGGAGCCCGGCTGGCAGGGCCATCACGCCCTGCACGAACGAGTACCAGCCGAAGGCCGCCCCCTGGCGGCCGTCCGGAGAGAGCGCGGCGACCAGGGCCCGCTCGGCCGGCTCCGCGAGCCCGTAGGCCACCGCGACCACGAGCATGCAGGCCACGGCCGGCACGGCCCCCCGGGCCCCTGCCAGCCCCCCGTAGGCGGCGGCGAACGCGAGCCAGCCAACCACCAAGGCGATCCGCGGGGTGACGCGATCGACGAGCGGACCGGCCCACCTGGCGGTGACGCTTTTGACCGCGCTGATCGCGAACCAGACCAGTGGAATGAAGGCGACGGGCACGCCCAACTCGGCCGCCCGCACGAGCAAAAACTGCTCGCTGGCGGCCCCCAGCGCCCAGATGGCCACGCACCCCAGCAGCACCCACTGTGCCCGCGACAGCGTGGCGGCCGCCTCGACGGCCGCCGGCCGCCGGGGCGGATCGCGGACGAACCGCCAGATCACCGCGAGCGTCGCCAGCCCCGGAATGATCGCCAGCAGGAAGAGCGTCCGCTCGCGGCCCGGAAAGGCGAGCAGGAACAGCATGGCCATCAGCGGCCCCAGCGCGGCACCGGCGTGGTCCATGGCCCGAATGTGGCCGAAGGCGCGGCCGCGGACGGCGGGGCCGACGAGGTC
>CAJBSQ010000045.1 GCA_903958265.1 uncultured Planctomycetaceae bacterium | reverse complement strand
GTCGGTGGCCCGCGGCAAGGTGCTCTTTCATGGGGACGGTGGCTGCGTGAAGTGCCATGGTGTGACGGCGCTGGGCGATGGTCAGGCGAACGATTACGACGACTGGAACAAGACGGTCGTCGCCGTGAGCGGCGAGGTGGCAGACGGCTTGCAGGCCGCGCAGTCTGCCTCGACCGGCGATCTGAGCCCCGAGAAACTCGCCGACGCTCGCGCGCGGTCGGAATGGCTGCACGCCTTTGCCGACGTCATCGAGGGCGATGCCCTGAGGCCGCGGACGATACCGCCCCGAAACCTCCGGTTGGGGGTCTACCGCGGCGGTCGTCGTCCGCTCGATATCTACCGACGGCTTTACACGGGCATCAACGGGGCCCCCATGCCGGGCATCGGGCCGTCAGGTCCAGGTGGGAAGGGAAGTGTCGCCGACGCGGAGATCTGGCACATCGTCAACTACGTCAGGTCGTTGCCCTACGAGTTTGACGGTGAACTTGGCGCCGACCGGCCGATGGTGGCGAAGGACCGCTTCTGAAGGATGTCTGCGGGGCGCCGCTCCCAGGGGGCGTTGCTCGAGAACCGTAAGCGAATCATCACGAGCAGGGAGTTTTTCGAAGTGGGTAAGCGACTTGCCGGCATGCTGTGGGCCCTGTTGTTTCTCGCCGTGCCGGTGCTCGGCGTCGCCACGTTCGCCGTGGCTCCTGCCTACAATCACTGGTTGCCAAAGGACGTGTCGGAGCACGGGGTGAGCATCGATTCGCTGTTTTATTTCATCCTGGCCCTGACGGGAGTGGTGTTCGTCGTCACCGAAGTGCTGCTGTTCTGGTTTCTGTGGAAGTACGATTCTGCGAACCGGCAGGGGGCAGCCACGTACATCCAGGGCAGCCATACGCTGGAGGTGGTGTGGACCATCATTCCCGCCGCCACGCTTCTGTTCCTGGCGATCTACCAGATGAATGCGTGGGCCGACGTGAAGATGCGGCGCCCGGCGATGTCGCCCACGGTCGAGGTGGTGGCCCGGCAGTTTGAGTGGCGACTCCGGTATCCCGGTCGGGACGACACGCTCGGCACCGCCGACGATCTGTTCCTCGTCAACGACCTGCACCTGCCCATCGACGAGGACGTCCTCATCCAACTCAAGAGCATGGACGTGCTGCACAGCTTTTTCCTGCCCAACGTTCGCATCAAGCAGGATGCGGTGCCGGGCATGAAGATCCCGGTGTGGTTCAAGGCTCGGGAGGCCGGAGAGTTCGACATCGTGTGTGCCGAACTCTGCGGCTGGGGACACTATAAGATGAAGGGCCGCGTGACGTTCGAGACGCGGGCCGAGTTTGATGCATGGCTCGAGACGAAATACGCCGAGCAGCAGGCCACGCAACCCCCGCCCGAGGCCATCGACATGGCCCAGGCCGACTGAATCATTCACACGTCACACCACCCGTCGCACCGCACGTCACGTTTTCGCCGATCTGGAGACCGCACCCCATGACACCCCCGACCACCACTCTCACGCCGACCATCGAATCGACCCACGTTCATGGCACCCCGGCCGTGCATGGTCACGCGAAGCGCGGTGGCGTTTCGGAGTTTCTCTCGACCTACGTGTTCTCCAAAGACCACAAGGTGATCGGCCTGCAGTTTCTGTTCTCCACGCTCCTGTGGTTCCTGATTGGCGGGTTGCTGGCCCTCGCAGTGCGATGGCAGGTCGCCTGGCCGTGGTCCGACGTGCCCGTCGTCGGCAAACTGTTCGCCCAAGAGGGCGGGCAAATGTCGCCCGAGTTTTACACGATGCTGTTCACGATGCATGCGTCGGTGATGATTTTTCTGGTGATCATTCCGATCCTTGCCGGTGCCTTCGGCAACTTCCTGATTCCGTTGATGATCGGCGCCGACGACATGGCGTTTCCGACGCTCAACATGCTGTCGTATTGGTTCATGTGGCCTGCCTTCTTCGCCTTCGGGGCCAGCTTCTTCGTCGAAGGAGGGGCCGCTTCGGGGGGCTGGACGAGTTACCCGCCGCTCTCCACCAACACCGCGTCATCGCCCGCGAGCGGGATGGGGCAGACGCTCTGGCTCGTCGGTCTCACGATGGTCGGCGTGTCGTCGATGCTCGG
>CAJBSQ010000044.1 GCA_903958265.1 uncultured Planctomycetaceae bacterium | reverse complement strand
TGCCGCGGGGGCCGGCGCTTCGAGCCTCGCGCTCAACGGCGGCGACGGCACGATCACGGCGGGCAGCCTCGAGATTGGCTCGGCCGGGTCGCTCGATTTCGACTTCCTCGGTGGGACGAGCCTGAAAACGCTCTCGGTGACGAACGGGATCAGCCTGACGGGTTCCTCCGCGCTGACTGTCCGCAACGCTGGATCCGTCACGCTCGGAGCGTCATTCGCGCTGCTCGACGGGCTGTCCCTCTCGGGCACGTTCGGGAGCGTCACGTTTGACGGATTCGCCGCCGGTCTGACGCCGTCACTCGTCTATGACCGGGTGGGGGGCAATCTCCGCCTGACGGTCGGGCAGTCAACCCCGCCGATCACGATCAACGTCGGCAGCGGCACCCAGACGCAGACGCAGGCCGGCTATCCGCTTCTCTCCGGCACGACTCCGGTCGAGAAGACGGGGGCGGGCACGCTCGTCGTCGATCAGGTCAACACGCTTACGGGCGCGACCACGGTCCAGCAGGGCACACTGCAACTCGCAAACGGTTCGGCGCTCGGAGGGAGTCGAATCGTTCCCGTCGCGGGTGGCGCCGTGACGCTCACGCCCTACCTCGAGACCACCGTGGGCGGCCTTGCGCCGAATGCTGGCGGCCTCATGGATGTCGGCAATGGCAAGGTGACTGTGGTGAGCGGCCTTGCCGCTACCGACCTCGTGACGGCCATCGTGGCCGGCCGTGCAGACGGCTCCTGGACCGGCACGAGCGGCATCACGTCAAGCGTGGCGGCCACCGATGTGGCCTCCAGCGTCCCTCGAGCGGTGGGCTGGCTCGACAACGGCGACGGTTTGGTGACGTTCGCCTTTGCCGCTCCGGGGGATACCAACCTCGATTGGAGCGTCGATATTCTCGATGCGGCCAACTTCCTGGCGGGCGGCAAGTTCGACAGTGGCACCCCGGCGACGTGGAACGAGGGCGACTTCGGCTATGACGGCGTGGTGGACATGCTCGACGCGGCTGATTTTCTTTCCACCGGCCTATTCGATGCGGGGGCCTACAACCCCCTGCCGTCGTCATCGGGCGGCGGCATCGCCGCCGTTCCGGAGCCGATGGCATGGCCTCTGGTTTCCGCCGTTTTCGGGATGATCGCTGCCCGTGGCGTGCGGCGTCGGTCATCTTGCGATGCGAGGTCACGCTGACATGCCGTCCGGCGAGACCGCTCTGACCGGCTGGGCTCAACGGTGGCTGTTCGCCATTCTTGCAGGCGGGATGTTCGTGGTTACGGGGGTCTTGGGGAGGTCGAGCTGGGCTGCGTGGCCGGTAGATGCCCCGAATCCACCGGCGGCGATCGATCCCCGGCTGATCGGGTCGTTGCCATCGAGTCTCGATCAGGCGATGGCGGGGACGCCAAACGGCCTGCACGTGCTCGCCGACGCGGCGTACAGTTTCGGAACGACGGTCGCTGCATCCGGCGACGTCTACTTCACCGAGTTCGGCAACCAACGCATCCAGCGGCTGAGTGCCGCCGACGGTACCCTGACGACGATCGTCACCGATCGACCGGGTCTCTACGGGATCACAACGGATCAGCAGGGCAACATTTTCTACGCCCAAGACTCCGACGTCAACGCCGGACAGATCGTCAAGCGAACGCCATCCGGCAGCGAGGAGGTGATCTGCTCCGGGTTGACCCGTCCGCGGCAGCTGTCGACGGATGCAGACGGCAACGTGTATGCCGTCTTGGAGACTCGTTCGATCCTCAAGTGGAACCGTGCCACGGGCTCCATCCAGACCGTCGTGAACTCGCTGCAGATCCCCACCCCGAGCCCGCCGCAGGGCGTGGCCGTCGCCGCTGATGGCCGGATCTACTTCAGCACGTACAGCGAGATGGGATCCTACGGCGTGGCGTTGCAGCCTGGCGGCGTCTGGGTGCGCGAGACCAACGGGAGCATCACCCAGGTGGCGGGAGGCCTCTGGCGGGCACGAGGCCTCGCAATGCATCCCAACGGCAAACTATACGCCGTCACGGAGGCGAATGCCTGGGACCAAGGCAACTCCGGGCTCCTCGTCGAGATCGACCCGATGAAGAGGACGACGAAGAATCTGCTCACAGGGATCGACTATGCGCAGTTTCCGGCGGTGGGGCCGGATGGTCGGATCTACGTGACGGCGGCCCGCGATGAAAAACTGGTCGCGTACGATCCGGCTCAGCAGTTTACGAGTCAGGCCATCGCCGAGCCGGATCTCACGCTGAGCGTCGAGAATGCCACGTGGCGGGAAACCATTGCCCCAGCTGCGTTTCCGCTCGGGCTCACGATCGATTCCGTGGCCGTGGACGGCTACCTGACGTTCGGGCAGGGCTCGAGCGACGCGAGCATGTGGCTCAAACTCCCGGCCTCCAGGTTTTCCACATTCGCCCCAAACCAGTCGTCACCAGGCCCCGGCTTCTTTCAGACGCCGACGGTGACGGTCGATTGGCACTATGGTGACTCGCGGGGCTTTGCCGTGCCGCTCCGCGATCACGTCCGCTGTCGCTGGCCGATGTCAGACGTGGGAACGGTGAATGAGTCTCCAGCCCCAGACTTCAGCGAGAATCCCGAGGCCTATCTGGTGTACGTCGACGTGAAGGCCCCCGGGACCGTTGCCGCCAACCGATGGAAGGGAGGCAGCAGGTGGAACACTCCGGCCAACTGGAGCGCTGGGACGGCCCCGACTTCGGTCAGCGGCGAGTCGTGGGTCGAGCCCCTGAGCGTCTGGTCGGCGACGTCGTTTCCGGTCGTGAGCACGGCGGGCAACCAGGTGCAGACTCTCATCCTCGGCGACAACCGTGAGGGCGTCAGCCTCCGGGTCGCGGGCGGCACGCTCGACGCGACTGGCTCGATCAGGCTTGGAGACCATTACGACGCGACCGTGCACGTCGTCAGCGGCAGCCTCACGGCCGCCGGCGATCTCAGCCTGTCGACATCGAACGGGCAGGGCGATGGCACGCTCAACGTCAGCGGCGGCGCGGTGAAGGTGGGTGGACAACTCTTACTGGGGTGGAATGCAAACGCCGGTACGCTGACGATGTCCAGCGGCAGCGTCGAGGCGGGGGGCGTGCTCATTTTCAACCTCGACGGCGGCAACGCGGGAGCCAAGGAGGCGCGGGTAGACCTGCATGGTGGGACGCTGGCCGTGGGCGGGTTGTCGATCAATACCCTCGACCCTGCCCGTCTCGACATTGCGGGCGGGCGGTTCATCCTTCCCGCTTCGAACCTCGACAACGTGAACTACTGGATCAACAGCGGCAACATCACGGCGCTCGACGGGCGGCGAGCGGTCGATGTCACGGCCGCGGCGGGCAATCTGCTCGTCTGCACCGCCCGCCGGCTCGCAACGGATGTCGTGATCGACGTGGCGAGCGGCAGCCAGACCCAGGCAGAGGCGGGCTATCCGAGCATCACCACCGCGACGTGGCTCACCAAGACGGGCACGGGAGAGGTCGTGTTCAGCGCCGCAAACTCCTACCCTGGCATGACAACCGTTACGGCTGGCAGGCTGCGGATTGCCAACGAGTCGGCCTTGGCCGGCAGCGAGGCCGTCATGATCACCGGCGGAGAGGTCACCATGCCGTCCGACCACCCGCTCGAGGTGTCGTTCCGTGAACTGTCGATCGTCGAAGCCTTGGGCAGTAAGCTCGACATCGGTGCCGGACGGGTACAGGTCGCCGCTGGTGGCATCACCAGATCGGACCTTAAGGCCGACCTGCTCGTCGGCCGCAACGGCGGCTCATGGGACGGCGCCGGGGGTATCGTCTCGACGGCAGTCGCGTCTGCCCTCGCCGCGAGTCATTCGCGGACCATCGGCTGGCTCGCCCATGACGATGGCTCCTTTACGATTGCCATGGCAGCTCCCGGCGACATCAACCTTGACGGCATGGTGGACCTGCTTGACGTAGCCAACCTGATGACAAGCGGCAGGTACGACACCGGGTTGCCGGCCGACTGGTCGCTTGGAGACACGACCTACGATGGGATCGTGGACATTCTCGACGCGGCAGAGTTCATGCGAACTGGGCTTTATAACGCGGGTCCATATGAGGTCGTGGTCGCCGCCCGGCCGGTGGTCGCGGTGCCTGAGCCAACCGTGTGGCCGCTCGTCGCCGCCGCCATCGGCCTGATGGGCGTTCGAGGCTGCTGGACAGGCCGTGTGCCCCAGCGCGGAATATGATCACGGCTCCAGGTCAAAATCCTTTGCCTGCGGGCCGGGCCTGATCTCACACTTCAAGCCAGAGGTGTTGGGCGTGAGATAACGCTCCGGAAATCCGCTCACCGGCTTGCCGATTCGCGGAACATTTGCCGGAATCGGCAGTGCGGTTGCGTTTCCGGGGAGCGTGGGTGCTTTGCCCGTTGGAGATTGCGCGGCAAAGGCCTGGATGGTCACTCTGGCAGCACCCACAGGGGCCCCTTCGACGCGGTACACGCCGTCCGTGATGTCGGCAAAGAACACCGGCTTGTTGCCACCCTCACAGAGAACCGTGATTCGTCCAGCGGGAACAGGCTTGCCGCTGAATCGCACGGTTCCGGCGAGAGAGCCCGTTGGTGCCGTCCAGTCGCAGCCTGGCAATCCAAGCAATGCCGCCACGAGGCTCAGCCTGCCGATGGAACAGATGGCACGAGGCTCATGCAGGCGGGGAGCCTCTTGGGTCACGGTATCCCCGCGCTTTCCCCGCCACTCGGCGTGCACAATCCCCACCACGTGTCGCCGTCAATGGATGCGATGATGACCTGCGTGCTCCCGTCAGCCATGCCGACAAGGATGCCGCCAGGATGGAAACTCTGCGGCAGATACCAAATACAGCCGTTAGGTGTTGGATTATCCTGCGGCTTCGACGCTGGCCCTCCTTGTCCGTAACCGTTCCACTGCCCATACGCATGCGCACCGCTTCGGGGGCCATAGTGCAACATCGCCATGTAGCACTGCGCCCACGGGCCGTGCGCCCAGAGAGCCGGCGACGACATTTCGTTGCACTGCCGATATCGCTCCGCAAAGATGATCGTCTTGCTGAGTCCATCGGTGAGCAGCCGGAACGAACCGTCCGACTTCATGTTTTTCCCGCCCACATCGCCGGCATCGGGATTGCCGAAGACCTGGTAGTTGCCTGCGTAATTCGTCGTCGCCCACTCGGGAGGGCTCGTCGAGGGAAAGGCCCATTTGGGGCCGCTGCTGTCTGAGGGGCAGGTAAAAGACTCGATGAAATTATTTTTGACGTTCCAGTACCCCGTGCTCCAGTCACTGGTCCCCTTGTCATGCATCGCCTGCTCTTCGAGGTACTGAAGCAGTGAGAAGTGCAGCGAGGCACCGCTTATGTCCCCGCCACTGCCATAGTTGAAGGTCTTGCTGTAGTTCCAAAAGGGCGGAATCTTTCTTCGCGCATCGTGATACCCCTGAACGGCCAAGCCCATTTGCTTGAGGTTGTTGGAGCACTTCGAACGCCTCGCGGCCTCGCGACTGGATTGCACCGCGGGCAGAAGCAGGCCGATGAGCGTGGCGATGATCGCGATCACCACCAGGAGTTCCACAAGCGTAAACGCGGTTCGGCCGCGCGATCGGAACCATCCGCAGCCTGTTGAAATGTCCATGCTTTGAGTGTCGGCGCGGTAGCGTTCGGGGTCAAGGCTTCTTCCTGCAAAAAACCCCGTAGTTTTCTGGGCGATACCGCTGCGCTAGCGCAGTGGGAGGGGGTGCTGGACGCCATCGGAAACCCCGCATGGGCGTGATGCATTTGCATGATTGACATCATTCGTATGAAGGGAAAAATGGAGTGTCGGATTGGGGACGCAGGCGAGTCCTCCAACGCTCAATCAGGACGTATTGTTGCCCGCGAAGTCGCACGCAATCTGGAGAAGGCTCATGAGAAATGCCGTGTTCCATCATCAAGTTGTCGCAGGCGCGCTGGTATGCACTGCGCTCCTGTGCGGCATGCAGTCGCCCGTTCTGGCCGACGCCTACTGGTCCGGCACCGTGAGCACCGACTGGACGAACTCAGCCAACTGGGTCGGCGGCCTGCCGCCGACGACCGGCGAAAACGTCGTTTTGAATGCTGGATCCCCTTACGCGCCCGTCGTCAGCACGACAGGCAACGCGACGACCGGTCAGATTTATCTCGGCGTCGGCGGCGGCCTCAACATATTTCCCGGCAGCATACTGTCGATGAGTGATTTCATCACCGGCAACTTTGGCAACAGCGGTGGTACGATTGTGACCGGAGGACAAATGACCATGAGCGGCCTCCTGAATCTTGGCGCCGGTGGCTTCGATGGCAAGGTCGACATCTCCGGCGGCGTCGTGCAGTCCGCGGCCCTGTCGATCAACAGCAGCGGCGGCGCCGGCATGAACATATCGGGCAGCGGAAAATACATCACGGATATCAGCCAACTGAACAACGTGAACTTCTGGGTCACCAACAACATCATCAAGGCCAACAACGGTGCTTCTGGCTGGTCGGTTGTCGTCGATACCACCACCGACCCGACGAAGGTGATGCTGACGGCCGTCCCCGAGCCGAGCGTGACGGCGCTGACCGTGGCAGGCATGGCCATGGTCGTCTTGCGCCGACTCCGACGGCGGTAGAAGACGACGACAGGGTGTCGAGTGCATCCGATCGAGGAGGGTGCGCGGTCGTCGACCAGACGCATCTTCATCAGTGGCGTGCGATTGTGCGTCGCTCATGGCGACCCCCGGCTTTTTCCGGTCTGCTTGATTTGTGATCGCGGGTGGTGTCTGTTGCGGCGGTGTTGATGGGCGATTGAGAAGTCTGTTTGAGATGTCCGGTGTGCCTCATGGCGAGATCCGGAGTGCCGTTCGCAGCTGCCTTCGTTGGTGCGTTGATCTCCATGGTGGTCGCCGGTGGTCGGCCCGCTGCACAGGACGCGCTCCCGTCCTGGCAGAAGACGGTCGCGGCGGCCTCCTTCCGCAAGCAGGGAGTTGATCGGGCGGAGCGGCCGCCGGCCGGGTTTCTCGCCAATCCGCACTACCAGTGTGAGACGATCGGCCTGGGAGGCACCGTGGTTCGGGTCGGCCCGCACGGGTTCACGTCGCCAGCCGCTCCAGCCGTTGATCGCACAGGCCACCTGGAAAGTCGGCCCTATCTCAGCCAGCAGCACTGGTGGGACGAGGAGGCTCATCGCCATCAGCCGTTCGATCTCGTCGGCGGCTATGGAGACGACGTCGTGCCCGGCGACATCCAGTCATTCCGTCACGTCCTCGACATCGCCACCGGCTTCCTCCAGATCGATCTCACGCTCGCCGCCCACGGCGCCTCGTGGCGGAGTCGCCGAGAGATGTTTGTCACGCCCGAGGGCGTGTGGGTGGTCCGTGTCACCGATACGGCAGGCGCGACGATGCCGTTCCGGCTGCGGATCGACCCGAATCGGAACGTGCGGATCTATCTCAACGGAGGTGTCTACTCCCGCAAACACGAGCCCTGGTCTGCGGCCGCCACCGCGAAGGAAAATGGCCTGGTCGCGACCGCCGAGCGGCCGCGGTCCTGCAACGCTGCACTCGCCGTCGCGATCGATGCCGCGAATCCACTCGTCGATGCTTCGGCGCTCATCTGCGGCCCAGCCCGGCCTGGCGGTGCGATCACGCTCTAC
>CAJBSQ010000043.1 GCA_903958265.1 uncultured Planctomycetaceae bacterium | reverse complement strand
CCCACGTTGTCGATGTCGCCCGTCCGCAAACACTTCTGGCAGGTGGTGGCCCTCGTAAACTCCAGTTTGCACTTGCCGAGAAAGTGGTCTTTGAACTGATTCATGCCCGCGGGCGTGAACAGCACCGAAGGATCCCAGCGCGGCACGAGCACGTCGCTCGGCCGCCGCACACAGCCCTTCGACTCGAAGAATGCGAGATACGCTTCGCGGAGGTCATCGGCCTTCATATCGCCACCGGCTCCCGGAGAAACGCCGGGCCATCACGCCGGCGGGGCCGACACTATACCCGTCGCAGCCGACGCAACGCGATGCCGCTGTCGCCTGCCCCCGCGGCCGCAGACGACGCCGCCCACGAGCGGCCGCTTGGGTCGGCCTTCTCGCGGGCGGGCGGGGGGATTCAGATTCAGCACCGCGGTCGACATCGCCGGCGTCGGTCACTCACCGCCAGACGCGTCACTCGCCGACGTATCGCTCGCGGGCGTATCACTCGCCATGGCGATCACGGTGTCTTTGCTGGCAATGATCTTCTCGCGGAGTTCCCGCGCCACGGCCGGGTTGTCCTTGAGAAACTGCCGAGCCTTCTCCCGACCCTGGCCAAGATGCGTCTCACCATACCGCAGCCACGTGCCCGTCTTGTCAATCAGCTTGGCGATGACTGCCAGATCGAGGATGTCGCCTTCAACGCTAATGCCGTCGGCATGCATCATGTCGAACTCGGCCACGCGGAACGGTGGCGCCACCTTATTCTTGACAATCTTCACCTTCACCCGCTGGCCAACGACGTCTTCCCCGTCCTTGAGGGTGCCGATCCGGCGGACGTCGACGCGGCATGACGAGTAAAACTTCAACGCTCGGCCGCCCGGCGTGGTCTCGGGGCTACCGAACATCACGCCGATCTTCTCGCGGATCTGATTGATGAAGATCACGGTCGTCTTGCTCTTGGCAATCGCACCGGTGAGCTTCCGCATCGTCTGGCTCATGAGCCGGGCCTGAAGCCCCACGAACGAGTCGCCGATTTCACCATCGAGTTCCTTCTGCGGCACGAGCGCCGCCACGGAGTCGACCACGATGATGTCGACGGCATTGCTCTTGATGAGCATCTCGGCGATGTTCATCGCTTCTTCGCCGCTCGTTGGCTGGCTGACGAGCAGCGACTCGAGGGAGATGCCGAGCTTCTTCGCCCAACTCGGGTCGAGCGCATGCTCGGCGTCGATGAAGGCCGCGATGCCGCCGGCCCGCTGGGCAGCGGCCACGGCATGCAGCGCGATCGTCGTTTTGCCAGACGACTCGGGGCCGAATACCTCGATGATCCGGCCTCGCGGAAAGCCCTTGCCGCCGAGGGCGAGATCGACCGAGAGGCTGCCCGATGAGATCCCTTCGATCGGAGCCTGCCGATCGGCGCCCAGGGGCATGATCGAGCCCTCTCCAAACTCTTTCTCGATCTGCGCGAGCGTGTTTCGCAGCGCTGGATTGTCGTCGAGGAACGCGTGGCCCGACTTGGCCGCTGCCCCCTTCTTGGACGCCCTGCCCTCGTCGAGCCGGGATTCCTTGTCCTTGTCTTTTGCGGCTTTGTCGTCTTTCTTTCCCATCCGACCGTTCACTCCTGCAACTGCTGTCACCATGGCGACCATCTCCCACGGCTCCCGGCACATCGTCGGGGTGGTTGCTTCGCCACCATGAATCGAGCGATTTACCGCGGAACCGAACACTGAACGCTGGTATAGTATCGGGTTGCCTACGGCGTGGCAAGTCATTTTTCTGGACGGCCGTACAGTCTGCGGATTCCCCGCATTCGGCCGAAACGGACGTGCTCAGGTCCCTTGCTCAATTCCCAGACCGCCGGTGCAGCGCTCGCGTCAGTCGAACTCGGTGGAGGTGCGGGCCGGGCCGCGGGCCTTGGTGACGGGGTATTTCAGGGCGTTGGCCCGGGTCTTGGTACGGACAGCCTCGTCCACGTCCACCTCCTCGTCCACGTCCACGTCCTCGTCCACCTCCTCGTCCACCCAGAGGCAGTCGGATCGTCAAAATGTCAGCATCTGCCGGTACTCGGCCACACGCCGGTCGAGGTCGCCGCGGTCGAT
>CAJBSQ010000042.1 GCA_903958265.1 uncultured Planctomycetaceae bacterium | reverse complement strand
GGGGTGTCCTTGAAGCCGTCCGGCACCCAGACGTTCGTCACGCAGGGCGTGCCGAGCGCCCTGCCCATCGCGGCCCCGATCTCCCGTGACCGCCGGCAGTGCTCGATCCAGAACTTCCGGATGCCCTTGTCGGCATGCGAGAGCGTGAAACCATCGGCAGCCTTGGGATGGGAGAAGCAGGTCGGGTTGAAGTCGAGCCCCACGCCGCGGCTCTTCGCCCAGGCGATCCAGTTCGCAAAGTGACCCGGCTCGATCTGGTCGCGATCGACCTTCTTTCCCCCGAACTCACCGTAGAAGGCGTGCAGGTTGAGCCGGTGCTTTCCCGGGATGACCGCCAGGGCCGCGTCGAGGTCGGCGCGGAGTTCGTCGGGGGTGCGGGCCCGGCCGGGATAGTTGCCGGTGACGGCCAGGCCGCCGCCGACCGCGCCCCCCTGGTTCTCGAAGCCACCGACGTCGTCCCCCTGCCAGCAGTGGAGCGACACGGGAATCTTCGCGAGGGCCGCGCAGGCCTTCTCGGCATTCACCCCCAGTGATTCATACCGGTCGCGGGCGAGTTTGTAGGCGGCGTCGATCTGCTTGGCAGTGGGCATGCGGCGCTGATCTCGATGGCGTGGCGGGTCGCCGAGCGGCGACCATCGGCCCCGGTGCACACGATTCGTCCCACCGGCCCGTTGGGCGGTGATTGTGACTGGAACGAGCGGAAAGTCCAACCACAACGTGCCGACAGAACCGCGGAAAGTAGCCACCTCACCTGGCGGATTTCCGTCACCACACTCTACAGCTGCCGCCTGCCCAGGGCCCCATGTGATAGACTTCGACCCGGACGTACGGGGGATCCCACACCCCCTGTGGTTGCCCACCCGTTCTCATTTTCTCGAGGAGTCTCTACCGTGAGCCAGCGTCGTCATGCCGTGCGCAGCCTTGCGATCGCCACCGTGGCCTTGGCCGGAGTGGCCATGTTCGCGGGGGTCGTGTTCGCCGCCCCGAGCCTATGGGAATGCAACCACTGCCACCAGCAGTACCAAGGTGACCAGCCGCCGCGGTTCGCCAAGTGCCCCGCTAAAGAGATGAAGCAGACTCACTGGTGGATCAAAAAGAGTTGACCGGCCTTGGCAGGTGGTGAGGGCGGCGACATCCGGCTCATTGCGTTCATCACGGCGTTGGGCTTATCCAGACGGCCACGCGTGGATCACCCACCGTTCCTGCGCTGACTCACTTCTTCTGCCGCGGGTCGGGGCCCTCGATGGCGAAGTCTTTCGTCACTCCCGCCGCGACCACGGTGACCTTCTGCTCGGATGCCCGTCCCCAGGCTGCGGGCATCAGATCGCCGTAGAGCACGCTTTCGGAGCCGTCATCATCCTTCTGCGGTCCCATCGGATAGGTGGCGACGAGTTGCACGATTTTCTCACCCGGCTGGACTTTTTTGATCGCGTAACGGCCGTTCTCGATCAGTCCGCCCGACGCCGAGCCCCGGCCATCCGCGGGCACGAGGGTCACGGTTCCTTTTGAGACCGGCTCACCGTTGAATGTCACCGTGCCGCTCACGCGAGCGAGCGAGGGGCCGCACCCCGCCACGCCGGCTCCAAGGAAGGCCAGCGCGATTGCCAGGACCGTTTCGCTGCCAACAAGCGGCATGCGGCCCACGTCCGGTGAAGAACGATCAAAAGTCTCCAACGACGTCTCCCTTACGACTCGTCCCCAGTGCCCGCCAGACGCTGAAGTCGATCGCATCCGTGACCGATCGAATCGAGCAGTCCCCCATCATCACCTGCACGTTTCCTGCATGCCTGCTGCGGGCGCCGCTGGTGGAGCCCGATGGAATCGTCGCCGGCGTGCACGGGGTGTAGGGGGTCGCGGCACACTCTGCATTCTCGCAATAGTCGGCCACCGAGGAGTTTGGGGTGGTGGTGGTGTGAAAGCCCCAACGGCCATCTTTGGCATTGAACGCATCGCCACGGCCGTCGAGCGTGCCAGTGGCTCGACCCTCGGAGGCGGGCAGGAGAATCTCGGACATGGCGAGCGTCTTGCTCGTGCCGTCGGCGAGATCCTTGGTGCGAAAGGGATTCTTGGTGAGCGGGTACCGGTTCGTCGAGTTGCTGTAATGCTGGCGGAACATGCCGCCATACTTCTCCATCCGAGCCCGGTCCTTCGCGGCTCCCGAAAGGGAAGAGTCAATTGGCGGCGGGTCTGGATCGGAGGCGCTCTCCGGAAACCGTCCGTCACCGACGAGATAGTTGAGCCGGCAGCGAGTCGGATCCTTGCCGTTGTCGTAGGTTTTTCCCGGCCCCGAGCCATTCGGATCCGATGGGCAGTAATACAGCGGAATGCTGGCCGACACGACCGCCTGATTGTCGCCCGCGGTGAACGCAGTGCCCACATTGAAACGATCGGCAAGAGTCTGCTGCTCGGCAAACGGCCAGATCTGGGTGACCCAGGTTTGATTGAAGCCCTTGGGAACCCATGCCCCGCATGGAAACGCGCCCTTGGCGCTGGCGAAGGAATGCATGCCGATGCCCCACTGCCGCATGTTGTTTTTGCATGCAGAGCCCCGTGCGGCCTCGCGGGCGGATTGCACCGCGGGGAGGAGCAGGCCGATGAGCGTCGCGATGATCGCGATCACCACCAACAGTTCAACGAGGGTGAACGCCCGTCGGGAGTGTGGTGATGGGGGCGTTCTCCTGGGAGACGTGTGGCTGCTTGGTGACCAGACCATGAGGCACTCCTGACAGAACGATGTCGTGGTGCTTTGGAAGGGGTGGGTCACGGTTCGTGACGTCACTTCTTGCGAGGATCGGGACCTTCGATGGCGTAGTCCTTGGCCGTCGAAGGAGCGGTCACGGTGAGGCGTTCGGCGGAACCAGGGCCCCACGACGCCGGCAGCAAATCGCCCATCGCCTCGATCTCACTACCGTCATCCTCTTTTTTGCGGCCCTTCGAATAGACCGCGATGATTTGGACCGCTTTCTCACCCGGCGCGACGCCCGGAATCCGGTACGCGCCGCCCTCGATCGGAGAGCCGGACGTCTGCCCCTTGCCATCCGTTGGGACGAGCGTGATGGCACCACGGCTCACCGGTTCGCCGTTGAATGTGATCCTGCCGGAGACCACGGCTCTTCCGTCACCGCAGCCGAACGTGACGGGAATAACCATCAGCACGATGCAGGCCAAAGGCCGAAGCATCTCCGCCAGTGACCGCCCAAGATCTGTGAGCCGGGCCGTCGGCGCCATCAGTAATCTCCCACCGCATCGCCGGCGTTGCTCGTGCCCAGGGCTTTCCAGATCGAGACATCGATATTCTCTGAGACGCCGCGTACCGCAGCATCCCCGAGCAAAACCTGCACGTTGCCAGGGTGCTTGCTCCGAGCCGAATGAACGATCCAGGTCGTGTTCGGGACGCACGGCATGTTTGCCTGAGGCTTGCTAGCCGAGGGACCGCAGAGCTGAGGGCGATCGACCGTGGACGTGTTTGGCGTGAACGAAGTCTGAAAAAAAGCCCTGTCTCCAGACTGATCGAAGGCATCGGCCCGTGAATCCTCGGTGGCCGTGACCGAACCGTCAGTCTCTGGGATCAACGTCTCCGACATGCAGAGCGTCTTGCTCAGACCGTCTGAAATGTTGCTCGGCGTGAATGGCTTCGGCGTGATAGTGCCCTTGCTGATCTTGTGCCCGCCAAGAAACATTCCCGCATACATCTGCCGCCGCTGATCGGTCGTGAGTCCCATGGTTCCGCTCTCGGTCCACTGTGCGTGACTGACCAGGTAGTTGACCCTTGACCGCTGGACGTTGCTGAAGTTGGCGATACGGCCCGCGCCACTGGCATTCGAATCCGATGGGCAGAAGTACATCGGCAGGGGTTCCTTCACCAAAGAAGGGTTCGCCGTGCCCGTGTCCTGCCAGTTCTTCGTCATGTCATACCGATCGGCGACTGTCTGGTTTTCCATGTAGGGCCAGACGGCGATGACGAACGTTCGGTTCGGACTCGACTGGACCCCAAGCGGAAAATACCTCTTCGCGCTGAGGTGATTGTGCATGCCCAAGCCCCACTGCTTGAGATTATTTTTGCACTGCGAACCGCGGGCGGCTTCACGGGCCGACTGCACGGCGGGCAGAAGCAGCCCGATGAGCGTCGCGATGATCGCG
>CAJBSQ010000041.1 GCA_903958265.1 uncultured Planctomycetaceae bacterium | reverse complement strand
GAACTCCGCACGGCGCGGTGGGCGGACCTCGTCGAGTGGTACCGCGACGTGCTCGGCCTTACGGTGCTCCTCCGGGTGGTGGACGACCAGTACGCCCTGCTCGCCGCCGGTGATACCCGGCTGGCGATCATGGGGCGGGCGGCCCCCGGGGAGCCGAGCGGCCGCTGGAGCCTGGGTTTCGAGACGCCCGACCTCGACGCCGCTCATGGCCGCCTGGCCGCCGCAGCCACCACTCCGCCCCGATGGCATCCCGAGGGGTTCCGCGAACTGATCGCCATCGACCCCGATGGCAACCGCCTTCGGCTGTTCTCGTGGGCCCCGAACGATCATGGCTGATCCGCAGGCCATGCCGTTCTTGAAACCAGTTCTCCACCAGCATCCCGACACCACACCCATCCCACCGCCACCACCCATGCCCGCGCTGATCGGCATCCTGACCGTCTCCGACCGCGCCAGCCAAGGCGCGTATCCCGACGAAGGCGGCCCCGCGATCCGCGACTACCTCTGCGACGTGCTTGCGACCACGTGGGAGCCCCGCGAAAAGATCGTGCCCGACGACCTCGACGCCATCATGCGGGCGATCCGTGAGCTCGCCGACGAGGGCTGCTGCCTGATCGTGACGACCGGCGGCACCGGCCCCGCGCCCCGCGACGTCACGCCCGAAGCCACCGAGGGCGTCTGCACGCGGATGCTGCCCGGCTTCGGGGAACTGATGCGGCAGGAGTCGCTCAAGCACGTGCCTACGGCGATCCTTTCTCGCCAGACAGCAGGCATCTGCGGCACCGCCCTCGTCGTCAACCTGCCCGGCCGGCCGCGGAGCATCCGCCAGTGCCTCGACGCCGTCTTCCCGGCGATCCCCTACTGCATCGACCTCATCCACACGGGTCACGACTCACCCCCGTGGCTCGACACCAGGCCCGAACGGCTCATCGCCTTCCGGCCCAAGCAGGCCTGACGGAGCCTCAGCCCACGCGGCGACCCTTCCGGCACGTCAGCGGCCGAGGCAGCGGGCGATCTCGGGAGCAAAGTAGGTGAGGATGCCGTCGGCCCCTGCCCGTTTGATCACCAGCACGCTCTCCAGGGCCGCCTGCGGGCCATCGAGCCACCCATTCTCGGCAGCGGCCTTGATCATCGCGTATTCACCGCTCACCTGGTAGGCAAACGTCGGCACGCCGAAGGCCGCCTTCACCCGCCAGATCACGTCGAGCGACGTGCCCGCCGGTTTGACCATCACGATGTCGGCCCCCTCGGCGATATCGAGGGCCACCTCGCGGAGGGCCTCGTCGGTGTTGGCGACGTCCATCTGATAGGTCTTCTTGTCGCCCAGACCACGGCCTGCCGCCATACCCAGGGCTGTCGAACTGCCCACGGCATCGCGAAACGGACCGTAAAAGGCCGAGGCATACTTGGCGGCGTAGGAGAGGATCGCCACGCCATCGTGCTCGTGTTCGTCGAGCGCTAGCCGCAGCGACCCGACCCGGCCGTCCATCATGTCGGACGGGGCCACGACGTGGCAGCCCGCGTCGGCAAGGACGACCGCCTGCCGGCAGAGCACGTCCACCGTTTCGTCGTTGACGATCTGCCCATCCTTCAGGAGGCCGTCGTGGCCGTGGCTGGTGTAGGGATCGAGGGCCACGTCACAGATGATGCCCAGGGCGTCGCCATACTCTTTTCTGACGGCCCGCACCGTGCGACAGGCGAGGTTCTCGGGATCGCAGGCCTCTGCCGCGTCATCTGTCTTCCGTGCCGCTTCGACCACGGGAAAGATCGCAATCGCCGGAATGCCCAGCCGGAGCGCCTCCCCGGCGGCCCGCAGGATCCCCTCGACGGGCAGTCGCTCCACGCCGGGCATGCTTGCCACCGGCAGAGCCATCTCGTGGTCGTGCACGAACAGCGGCCAGACGAGGTCGGCAGACGAGAGCACCGTCTCGGCGACGGCCCGACGAAGCCAGCCGTGCCGCCTGATGCGGCGGAGGCGGGTGTCTGGAAACCGGCCCGGAAAGGGCTGCATCGTCATCGCGTTCTCCCGTCGACGATCACGACCGACCCAACCGGCACCGGCGGCTCGGTCGGCCTCCCCACGAGTGTCGCCACGGCACAGGCCTCGTCGGTCTCCCACAGGCTCACCCGCCTGGCGAGCACGCCGAGCCCGGCGAGCACGTGCGGCGCCACCACTTCCAACAGGTAGCGGGCCATGTTCTCGGCCGTGGGATTCCAGGGCAGCACAAAATACTTGGTGGGCTCGGCCGTGCGGACGGCCGCCAGCGTCGTCTCGTCCTTCTCGAAGAGAATGAATGCGTGGTCCCAGTGCTCGTCGAGCCAGCCGAGCATTCGCTTCTTGATCAGCGAGAAGTCGACGACCCGGCCCACGTCGTCGACCGCCGTTCCACCCCCTTCCGCCTCGACCTCGATGTCGACGCGGTAGTTGTGGCCGTGGAGAAAGGCACAGCGGCCCTCGTGTCCGTAGAGCCGGTGCCCCGCGCAGAACGAGAGTTGGCGAACGAGCGAAAGCTGGGTGTGGGAACTCATCGCCGCGGGCCCCGCGGTGAAACTCCCGGCAGGCTGAGGCCGGGGGCGGCAGAGGTGGAGGAGCGTTGAGGATTTCGCCCCCCGAACGTAGACGCGTCAAGCGACGCGACGCGAAATCCTCCCGCGGACGAGGCCTCTGCCGCCCCCGGCCGCGCCACAGTGATGCACGAAGATTCCCTGGTCATCCGCACGCCGGTTCCTCCTCGGCCATCTCCACGCGGATCGGCTTGATGTCGAACTTTGGGTTTTGGCCCAGGAACCGGCAGGGGTTGTTGTGAAACACCTCGATCGCCTCCTGCAGCGTGTGGCCGCGGCGGCGAAACTCGAGGGTGCACTCCTGCAGGGTGAAGGGATCGCTGGGACCCCAGTCGGCCGACGAGTTCACCAGAATCCGCCCCGTGCCGTACTTCTCCAGCATGTCGACCGCCCGCTTCGGTGAGCACTTGGTGATGGGGTAGAGCGTGAATCCGACCCAGTAGCCCGCGTCGAGGCACGGCTTGATGGTCTGCTCCTCGACGTGGTCGATCCAGACCCGCTCGCGGTCGATGTTCATGCCGGCGAGCACCTCGAGCACCCGCCTGGTGCCGTGCGCCTTGTCGGCCAGGTGCGGCGTGTGAATCAGCACGAGCTGCCCGTGCTTCATCGCGATCTCGACGTGGGCCTCGAGGGACTCGCATTCGTTCTTCGTCGACTTGTGCAGGCCCGTCTCCCCCACGCCGAGCACCGTCGGCTTGGCGAAGAACTCGGGGAAGTGCGCGAGCACCTCGCGGGTGAGCACCGGGTTTTCCGCCTCCTTCGGGTTCACCGCCACCCAGGAGAAGTGTCGGATGCCGTACTGGGCCGCCCGCGTCGGCTCGAACTCCGAGATCTGCCGGAAGTAGTCGAGGAACGTTTCCGGGTAGAGGCGGTCGAAGCCGGCCCAGAAGGCGGGCTCGGCGACGGCCACGACGCCGCTCATCGCCATCCGCTCGTAGTCCTGCGCAGTGCGGGCGATCGCGTGGTAGTGGGGCTGGATGATCTGCATGACAGGGTGTCCCGCGCTCCGGGGGTGGCGGACAGGAGATCAGGCCTGGGCGAAGAGTTCGAGGAGGGCCACGGTCCGATCCTGCGGCGGGTCCGGCTCCCGCAGAACGCCCAGGGCCTGCCGCAGGGCGGCGAGTTTGGCCGTCGCAACCGGCGAACCGGCCTCTGCCCCGCGGGCCACCGCCGCGTCGTAACGGTCGAGAAGGGCGGCGATTTCCAGCAGCATGTGGCGGGCTTCGAGGAACGAGGCGTCGACGACCTGCTCGGGCGACAGCATGGGGCACCGGATGGGCGGGGCGGACCGGGATGGGAGGCCCGGCGGAAGTCCGCTACATAATAGCCTCGCGGCCGGGCCTGGCGGGCGATGTCGCCCCGACGGCCGCGGCAGGCCACGCCCGGCACCGCCTCACGGAACTCCACGCACGCATGATCCTCGTCACCGGCGGCGCCGGCTTCATCGGCTCCAACTTCGTCCTCGACTGGCTGGCCGGCACCGACGAGCCGGTCGTCAACCTCGACAAGCTCACCTACGCCGGCAACGTCCGGAACCTCGACGGCCTCGCGGGAGACGCCCGCCACCGATTCGTCCGCGGTGACATCGCCGACCAGCCCCTGCTCGAGAGGCTCCTGGCCGAGCACGCGGTGCGGGCGATCGTTCACTTCGCGGCCGAGAGCCACGTCGACCGCTCGATCCACGGACCAGGTGACTTCGTCGACACGAACATCGTGGGCACGTTCCGGCTGCTGGAGGCCGCCCGGGCCTACTGGTCGTCGCTGCCCCAGGCCAGCCGCGACACCTTCCGGTTTCTCCACGTCTCGACCGACGAAGTCTTCGGCACGCTGGCGGCGGGCGACCCGCCCTTCTCGGAGACGAACCAGTACCTGCCCAACAGCCCCTACGCCGCCAGCAAGGCGGCGAGCGACCACCTCGTCCGCGGCTACCACCACACCTACGGGCTGCCGGTGCTGACCACCAACTGCTCCAACAACTATGGTCCCTGGCAGTTTCCGGAGAAGCTCATCCCGCTGATCATCGCCAACGCCCTCGCGGGCAAGCCGCTGCCGATCTACGGCGACGGCCGGCAGATCCGCGACTGGCTCTACGTGGGCGACCACTGTTCCGCGATCCGCCATGTGCTCGAGTCCGGCCGGGCGGGCGAGGTGTACTGCGTCGGTGGCTCGAGCGAGAAGGCAAATATCGACGTCGTGCAGACGCTCTGCGGCATCCTCGACGCCGAGCGGCCGCGGGCCGACGGCACCCCCTACGCCTCGCTCATCACCTACGTGAAAGACCGGCCAGGACACGACCGCCGCTACGCGATCGACGCCCGGAAGATCACCGCCGAACTCGGCTGGCAGCCGGCGGAGACGTTCGAGACGGGCATGCGGCGGACGGTGCGCTGGTACCTCGATCACCAGGACTGGGTGGCCGACGTCACCAGCGGTGGCTACCGCGACTGGATCGCCAAGCACTACGGCGGCTGAGATCCGCTCCGCCGGAAGGAACCGATGACGATGCTGCTCACGGGGCACGTGAGGCCAGGTCGGAGCCGCACTCCTCGGCCGGCCCGCCGGCCCGCCAATTCGCGGCTCGGCACGGCAAAAATCGAAACCGCCCTCGGCAAGCGGCTGCCCGAGTGGCAGGATGATGCACGTTCCGTGGTGGCCACCCTGGCGGCCCAGTTCTCCTCATAGCGCGGTAGCGACCAAGGCATGCAGACACGCAAAGGCATCATCCTCGCCGGCGGCGCCGGTTCGCGGCTTCACCCCGTCACGCTCGCCGTTTCCAAGCAGCTGATGCCGGTCTACGACAAGCCGATGATCTACTACCCGCTGAGCGTGCTGTTGCTCGCGGGCATCCGCGAGATCCTCGTGATCTCGACGCCGCAGGACACCCCTCGGTTCCAGGAACTGCTCGGCGACGGCTCCGGCTGGGGCGTCGACATCCGCTACGCCGTGCAGCCGACGCCCGACGGCCTCGCGCAGGCCTTCATCATCGGCGCCGAGTTCCTGGCGGGCGGCCCCTCGGTGCTCGTGCTGGGCGACAACATCTTCTACGGCCACGGCCTCAGCGAACGGCTCAAGGATGCGAGCCGGCAGACGACGGGCGCCACCGTCTTCGCCTATCCCGTCGCCGACCCGGAGCGGTATGGCGTCGTCGAGTTCGACGCGAGCGGCCGGGCCAAGTCGATCCACGAGAAGCCGGCGGATCCGCAGAGCCGCTACGCCGTCACCGGCCTCTACTTCTACGATCCCGCCGTGGTCGAGATCGCCCGCACGATGAAACCGAGCCCCCGAGGCGAGCTGGAGATTACCGACGTCAACCGGGTGTATCTCGAGCGGAACCAGCTCGACGTGCAGGTGATGGGCCGCGGCGATGCCTGGCTCGACACGGGCACGCACGACAGCCTGCTCGAGGCCGGGCAGTTCATCCAGTCGCTGGAGAAGCGGCAGGGACTCAAGATCTGCTGCCCGGAGGAGATCGTCTGGCGAAACGGCTGGATCGACGACGACCAGCTCGAGCGGCTCGCGGCGCCCCTGGCCAAGAGCGGCTACGGCCGCTATCTCCTCGAGCTCAAGGATGAGGCGGCGCGATGAACCTGACAACGACGGCGATTCCCGGCGTGCTCGTGATCGAGCCCAGGGTCTTCGAGGATTCCCGCGGCCACTTCTTCGAGAGCTTCAACCACGCGGCATTCGAGCGGGCGATCGGCGGCCCCGCGACGTTTGTGCAGGACAACCAGAGCTCCAGCCGCGCGGGCGTGCTCCGCGGACTGCACTACCAGACCGACCGGCCCCAGGGAAAACTCGTCCGCGCTGTCCGGGGCGCGATCTACGACGTCGCCGTCGACATCCGCCCGCAGTCGCCGGCCTTCGGCAGGTGGGTGGCCGTGGAGCTCTCCGCGGAGAACCGCCGTCAGCTCTGGGTGCCCGCCGGCCTGGCCCACGGCTTTCTCGTGCTCTCCGACTCGGCCGAGGTGCTCTACAAGACCACCGACTACTACTCGCCCGTGGGCGAGCGATGCATCGTCTGGAACGATCCCACGCTCGCGATCGCCTGGCCGCTGTCCGCCGAGCCGGTCGTCTCCGACAAGGACCAGCAGGGCCTGTCGTTCGTCGCCGCCGTCCCCCGGTGAGGGTCGTGCCGGTGAACGCGGCTGCGCCGGGCATTCGCCCACGCCCGCGGCTGGTTTTCTTGACTTGACCCCGGCCACAGGTAGGGTTGGACTGAACGTCCGCTGTCGCGGCGTCAGTCCGCCCCACGCGTGCGCGATGAGCGAGTCCACCGCCTCCCCGCCAGCGCCCGTGCTCGTGATCACGGGCATGCACCGCTCGGGCACGTCGTTCGTGGCCTCGCTCCTCCACGACGCGGGGCTGTATCTCGGCGCGCGGATGCTCGCCCCGCATGCCAGCAATCCGCTGGGGCACTTCGAGGATCTCGAGTTCTACGAGTTCGACCGCCACCTGCTGCGGTCCCACGGCCTCTCCGACGACGGCTTCGTGAGCGGGGCCCGGGTCGAGCCCGGGCCGGCCTTTCGCAACCAGGCGAAGCCGCTCGTCGCAGCCCGCCGGGCGCTGGGGAAACCCTGGGGCTGGAAGGATCCGCGGACCGCGCTGCTACTCGACTTCTGGGATCCGGTCATTCCCGACGCCCGCTACCTGTTTCTGTTTCGCGAGCCGTGGGACGTGGTCGATTCCCTCTACCGCCGGGGTGATCCGGTGTTCGAAGCCAATCCGTCGTTGGCTGTCGAGGTGTGGATGCACGTCAACCGGCTGCTGTGCGACTTCGCCCGTCGGCATCCCGCGCGAGTGCTGGTGCGGGAGGTGGGCCAGGTGGCCGCCGATCCGTCCGGCACCATTGAGGAGATCCGCACGCGGCTCGGTGTTCCCCTGGGCGAGCCGTCGACCACGTTTCATCCCGAGTGGCTCACGGCCGCCTCGCCGGACCGCGCCGCGCTGCTCGCTCGCGGTTGCCCAGCCTGTGTGACCCTGCTGGAGGAGCTTCGCGCACTTGGCGGCGGACCACACGCCACGAACGCCACTCTGCCGCCACGCCTGCACCGAGCGACGCTCGACCACGCGACGCTGGACCGCGCGACCCTCGACCACGCGCTTGCCGAGTGGCAGCGAGTCCGCGGGCTCGAGCGGCGGGCACGTGCCCTGGAGGTCGACGTGGCCATGGCCACCACGCGCGCGAACGATGCCGAGACCGTGTCCCGGGAGGCCGAGTGTCGACTCCACGATGCCCAGCGGCCGATGATGGCCGCCGAGCAGGAGGTGACGACGCTCACGGAGAGCGGCCACCAGCTCGCCGGGCAACTCGATGCCGCCCGGGCACACGCTCGCCAACTCGAATCCGCCGGCATGGCAGCCGCCGCGGACCGCGACCGCACCACCGCGGCGCAGGCTGAGCGGATCGCAGCTCTCGAAGCCACCGTCGCCGAACTCACCCGAAGCACGTCGTGGCGGGTGACCTCCCCGCTCCGCACGGCCGTGAGGCTGACCCGCTCCCACGGTCGACCGTTTGTCCATCGGCTCGCCGCCACCGGCCGGTTCGTCGCCGGCCGCCTCTCCTCGCCGGCGGCCATCCGCCGCTCGTTCGCCCGCGGTCTCGAGATCCTCAGCCGCGATGGACCCACTGGACTCGTCCGCGCGGTTCAAACGGCGCGGCGGCTCGACGAGCACCGCTCGGGCCCTGCCCACTCGCCCCACCAGCCGGTGGTGCGAATGCCGCTAGCCCCGCCGCGGCCGCTTCCGCCGGCCCGACGCCCGGTCGTCCCCGGACGGCCGCTGATCTCGATCGTGATGCCGGTGTTCGACACGCCGGCCGAGGTTCTCGACGCGACGATCCAGTCGGTGCTCGACCAGTCGGCGTCGAACTGGGAGCTCGTCGCCGTCGACGATGCCTCGCCTGGAAAACACATCGCGGAACTCCTCGCGAGGCATGCCGCCCGCGAGCCGCGGATCCGCGTTCACCGCCGAGCGACCAACGGCGGGATCGCCGCCGCCACGAACGACGGCGTCGCCCGTGCGGTGGGCGAGTTCGTCGCCTTCCTCGACCACGACGACCTGCTGGCCCCAGACGCGGTCGCCCGGTGCGGCGAAGCCCTCGCCTCCACCAGCGCCGACGCCCTGTACACCGACCAAGACACGGTCGATAATTGCGGGCGAACCAGCTGGATCTTCCACAAGCCCGACTGGTCGCCCGAGTACCTCCGCCACGTGATGTACGTCGGCCACCTCCTCGTCGTCCGCCGATCGCTCGCCGAGCGGCTCGGATTCCGGAGCGAGTTCGACGGCGTGCAGGATTTCGAGTTCATGCTGCGGCTCGGCGAGGCCACGCCCGCGGTGGCCCACCTCCCGGAGGTGCTCTACCACTGGCGGGCCGTCGCCGGCAGCCTGGCCGCCGCCAGCGACGCCAAGCTCGGCATCGATGAACGGCAGGCACGTGCCGTCCAGGATCACCTCGACCGACTCGGCGTGCCGGCCGTTGCCTCACCGCACCCTCGGTTCCCGCATCGCTGCGTGGTCACGCCCAAGCTCGTGCGGTTTCCCAAGGTCTCGATCGTGATCCCCACGAAAGACCGGCCCGATCTACTCGGTCCATGCCTCGATTCGGTCCTCGGCTCGCGGTATCCCGATCTCGAGATCGTGGTGGTCGACACGGGCACGACCGACGCCGGCGCAGTCGAGATCCTGCGCTCGCGGCCCGTCCGCGTGGTGCCATTTACGAGCGGCTTCAACTTCTCGGCCGCCTCCAATGCGGGAGCGGCTGCGGCCACGGGCGAGGTGCTCGTGTTTCTCAACAACGACACGACCGTGATCTCGCCCGACTGGCTCGAGCACCTGGTCTTCCACCTCGTGGCGGCGGACGTGGGCGCGGTCGGGCCGCTCTTGCTCTATCCCGACGGCAGCGTGCAGCATGCGGGCGTGGTGCTCGGGGCCCGGGGCACGGCCGACCACGTGATGCGACGGTTCCCAGCCGACGCCGACGGCTACGCCGGCAGCCTCTCCTGCCCGCGCGAGGTGTCGGCCGTCACCGGTGCCTGCCTCGCGATCCGCCGCGACGCATTCGTCCGCGTCGGCGGCTGGAACGAGCTCTATGCCACCCACTATCAAGACGTCGATCTCTGCCTGCGGCTCAGGCGGGCGGGGCTGCGGATCATCTTCACGCCCGATGCCCGGCTGACCCACCACGAGAGCCCGAGCCGCGGCGACCGCTACGACCTGCTCGACCGCCTGCTGCTCATCGACACCTGGAAAGACGAACTCGCGGCGGGTGATTCGGCCTACCCGGCGGCCTGCTCGCTAGAGCGGCTCGACTATTCCCCGCGGGATCCCGCACTCGAGGTCTGCCGTGCCTGAGATCTGGCTGGCCTGCCACGGACCGCTCTCCTGCAACAGCGGCAACCACGTGCGGTCGCTGGCCGATGCCCTCACTCGGCGAGGCCTCGGCATCACCATCTGCGTGCCCGAGCGGTCTTCCGCCGATGCCGATGTGCCCGCTGGCGTCAGGCTCCTGTCCTTCGCGGAGGCGGCGGGGGAACCCCTCTCGGCCAGGCCCGACCTCGTGCACCTCTGGACCGCGCGGGAGCGGATGCGGCGGTGGTACGACGATCTCGTCGCCCGCTTCGGGCCGCTGGCGTGCGTGCTGCACCTGGAAGACAACGAGGTGCTGATGCTCCGGCAGCAGATGGGTCTCACTCCCCACGACATCGACGACATTCGCGACGGCCTGCGGCCGCTCGACGCGCCCGACCACCTCACCCATCCCCTGTTCGGCGGCCGCATGCTCGGCTCGGCTGCGGGCGTCACCGCGCTGATCGAATCGCTCCTCAACGACGTGCCCTCCGGCATGCCCACCGCCGTCTTCTCACCCGGATTCGATCCGATCTTCGCCGCGGCGCGGCCGGCCGCCGCCGAGGTGGTGCGGCGACGGCTGGGCATCCCCGCAGATCATGCCCTGATCACCTACACGGGCAACGTGCATGCCTCCAACGTCGACGAGGTTCGCAGCCTCATGATCGCCGTCGCGCTGGCCAATCGCACGGGCCTGCCGATGACGCTCATCCGCACGGGCATCGACCACGTGCCACTGGCCGATCACGGCGCCGACCTGCTCGCCGAGCACATCGTGGCTCTCGGCACGGTGCCGCGGGCCGACCTGCCCGATCTCGTTCATGCCGCCGACATCCTCGTGCAGCCGGGGCGGGTAGACGAGTGGAACGCCTGCCGCGTGCCCTCGAAACTGCCCGACTTCCTCGTCTCAGGCCGGCCGGTCATCCTGCCGAGGGTCAACCTCGGCCTGGTGCTCGAGCACGGCCACAACGCGATCGTCCTGCCGGAGGCGACGGCCGAACGGATCGTCGCCGCGTTCCACGAATGGCTGCCGCGACATGGGCAACTCGCCGCGATCGGTGCCGCCGGCCGGGAGTTCGCCCAGGCCTCACTGACCTGGGAGACCGCCGCCGAGACGGTCGCAGGCCTCTATGACCGCGTGCTCGGGGCTCCGGCGGCAGCGGTGCCCTCCGCCGCCGGGCCGTGATCCTGCGGCCGGCAGTCACCTGCGGCCGGCAGTCACCTGCGGCCGGCAGTCAACGCGTGCCGATGATCCGGACGAGTTCACCCAACGCCTCGCCGGCGGAGGGGTTGGCGCCCGCGACCGCGGCATGGAGGTGGCCCGCCAGTCGCTCGTCGCGGGCCACATGCCGCCAGACGGCCTCGATCGTGTCGTCTGCGGCCGCTCCGCTGCCCGGCGCGGCCGGTCGCCGACACTCGAGCTGGATGCCAAAGGCCGCCTCGACCCGCTCGACGCTTCCCCGGAAGTGCCGTTCGAGGGCGGCATGCTGGGCGGGATCAACGAGGTGTTCGAGCATTGGCCGTGGCTCCGGCCGGGCGTCGGAGTAGGCCTGCAGGGCGGCGTCGAGGGGGGCATCGACCGCGGCCAGCAATGCCTCCGGCAGCCCGTTGACAAGCCGCTTGAATGCCGCCGCGGCGGGCGTGTAACTGCGGTTCACCAGCGCAGCCCTGCCGACGGGGGCCAGCAGCCCCATGAGCTCGAGAAAGGCCGCCGTCGCATCGATCGGCTGGCCGTTAACGACATAGGGCAGCACCGCCATCCGTGCCCGTCCGCAGTGCACGAGCCAGTCGAGGAGCACCTCACCCGAGAGCGACGGGTTGAGAAAGGACCCAGCGAGGATCGCGGCGGTGGCCTTCGAGAGGGGCCCGGTGCCGAAGTGCCGCTTGATGCCCTGATTGTGGTGCGACGCGATGGCGTCGAGCGGATGGCGAACGAAGCAGACCACGTGGAAGCGGTCGGTGGGCAGCGCCGCCACGACCGCCCCGGCATGCGGCAGCATGCCCTCGGCGGAGAGCACCAGCCGGCAGCCCGCGCGGCGGGCGTCGGCAAGATGGCAGGCCAGCGCCCGCCTGCCCGCGGCCGCCTGCCCGCCGAGCAGCAGCGCGAACAGCTCGCCATGCCCCCCCGACACGCCGTTGGCGTCGAGCGGATGCTCTGGGTAGTGCAAACCCTGTCGGCGGAGGTCGGCGGCATGCTCGCAGCAGTACCGCTGCACCGCCGAGGATCCCGTCTTCGGTGCCCCGATGTGCAGGATCAGTCTCGCGTCGGCCGGAATCGCCGCCGGCATGGCCTAGCCTCCGCCTCGCGGGCGTTCCCCACGGAACGCGGTGATCCCGCCGTGGCAAAGCTCGACGACCGCCGTGCATTCGCGGTCGATCAGCTCGGGAGAATGCGATGCCAGCACGAGGATCCCGGTCGCTTGGATCAGGTCGCGGAGCCGCACGGCTCCCCGCTCCCGGAACTCGGCGTCGCCCACCGAGAGCCACTCGTCCATGATCACGATGTCGGCGCGGAAGCTCGTCACGATCGAGAACGCCAGCCGCATCAGCATGCCGGTCGAGTAGGTCCGCACCGGCATCGCCAGGTAATCACCCAGACCGCTGAACTCGGCGATCTCTGGAGTGAGCCGGGTGATCTCCTGCCGCGAAACGCCCTGGATCAGCCCGCGGATCAGGATGTTCTCGTAGCCGGTGGCGTCGCGTTCGATCCCCATCGCTGGATTGACGAGGCTCGACACCGTCCCGCGGCGAATCACGCGGCCCCGCGTGGGCGGATACACGCCGGCCATCACCTGCAGCAGCGTCGACTTGCCGGCCCCGTTGTGCCCCATCACACCGAGTCGGTCGCCGGCCGCGAGGGAGAGCGACACCTCGCGGAGCGCCTGCACCACCGTCACCCCGGTATCGCGACCGATCCGGCCCCCCGTGGCCGCGGCGGCGAGCGTCGTCTTCAGCGAGGTGGCGCCGGCTCCGAAGATCGGAAACTCGACCGTCACGTCTTCGAGCACCAGTTCGGCCATGGCGGTCAGATCCAGTAGACGACGCGCCGACGGCACGACGAATAGAGCGCGGCGGCGAGGACCACCACCAGGAGTGTGAAGCAGCCGAGGAACCGCCAGGTTCCGGGAGCGGGGGCGGCGCCCAAAAGCGGCAGGCGAACCACGTCGAGCAGCTGGGCCAGGGGATTCCAGAGGATGTACTTCGCCCGCCCGTGGAGGGCGTCGGGCATCCAGAACACCGGCGTGAGGAACATCAGAAACTGCATCGCGGAGGCCACGATCGGCGCCATGTCGCGATACCGTGCCGTGAGGATGCCGAGAATG
>CAJBSQ010000040.1 GCA_903958265.1 uncultured Planctomycetaceae bacterium | reverse complement strand
TTTCCCCCCCTCGCCGTGGAGCAGGTGGCAGGAGCCGCAGGTCGTGGCGAACACGGCCCGGCCGCGCGACACGTCGGCCGCCTTCATGGCGTCGGGACCAAGGGCGACCCGCCACTTCTCGATCTCCGCCGTGCGGCTCTCCGGTGTCGCCCGGATCGTGCCCCAGACCTCGTTGAGGCGTGCGAGCACGGCCGGATCGGCCGACTGGGCCAGCCGGCCGACCGTGAACGCCGAGAGCTCGTTCCGCGGCACCGCGGCCGTACCGATGGCATCGAGCAGAGCGAGCGTCCACGCCGGCCGAGAAACGAGCGTTGCAATCGCAGCCTGCTTCGCGTCATCGGGCAGCTTTGTATAGGCAGCCAGGATCACCCGGGGCGTCGTCTCGCTCGGAAACACCGCCAGCGCCGTGACAGTCGCCTTCGCGACGGTTGGATCATCGAGCAGACCGTGGAGCGCCGCGACCGTCGCCTCGTCGCGGGCGGCGACAAGGGCATCGAGCGCCTCCAACCGTTCAGCCACGGCGGCGTCACGATCGGCCAGCCGCTGACGCAGCAGGGGATACACCCGCGAGTCGCCGAGCCTCACCGCGACCACACCCGCAAGCCGCCGCACCACCTCGTCGTCGTCAGACATCACCGCATCGTAGCCCTGCTGCCAGGCCCGCGGGGCGGCCATCCGTCCGCGGGCGGCGAGGGCGACGGCCATTTCTTCGAGCATCCACGTGCGCGTCGGCGAATCGGCGGCCGTGAGCGTGGTCACGACGGCCTCGGCAGAGGCCTCGTCGGAGGCCGCGCGGCGGACGATGAAACGCGACACTATCGGGATCCTGCACCTACCGGACAGGGCCAGCGCCCGCGCAGGATCGGACGTCACGAGCGGCTCGATCGCATACCAGTTCATCAGCGGCAGGTTGTGGTCGCCGGCATCCTCGCCGTGAGTCACGAGCGCCGCGGAGATCGGCCACCGGACCTCGAGCGGCAGCCGCTGCAGCGTTGAGCAGAGCGCCAGCCGCACCACCGGCGAAGGATCGTCGGCCGCCATCGTGCGGAAGCGGCCAAGCAGCGAGGCTGGCACCGCCCGTCGCTCCGTGGCCAGCTGGATCGCCCAGCTCCGCACGATCGCCTCGGGGTCGTCGAGCAGATTTCCGATCCGAGGTTCGTCGAGCCCGCCGACCGCATGCAGCGCCCAAATCACCCGCAGCCGCTGGGGCAGGGGGCCGCCCGCGGCCAGCCTCGCATCGAGCAGCCCCGGCGTGCCCGCGTCGAGCCGCCGGGCCGCGGCCCGTTCCTGGAGCAACCGGCGGGCATGGCGGGCGAACCAGTCGTTGTCGTGGCCCAGCATGCCCACGAGGGCCGCGTCGCTCTCGCGAGCCAGGTCGACCGTCACCGGCTGCGGCTGCGATCGGTCGTACACCACCTTGAAGATCCGCCCGTTGGTCCGGTCGTGGCCGCCGTCGTCGCCGCTGTGGCACTGGTTCCTGTCGTACCAGTCAAGGACGACCATCTGGCCATCGGGGCCAACCTGCAGCGAGATGAACTGCGACCAGGTGTCGTTGGCGAACAAGAAGTCGGGCTCGCCGTCGCCGACGTAGCCCGACCCGGCCGGAGTGACCTTGTCCTCATTCAGCCGGGCACCGTGGATGTTGTTCATGAACAGTTTTCCGCGAAACCGGTCCGGCCACGAGCCGCCGAGGTAGAAGCAGGCGCCGGCGTGGGCATGGCCACCTCCCGCGGAATCCGAGGCCTCCCGGTCCGCTTGGTCCCACTGGCCGCCGACCCAATGCCGGTGGCGGGCGATCGTCTTGATGTCGTCAAACGTCCACGGGTTGAAGTGCTGGCCCGCCTGCCGCTGGTAGCGCCCGCCCTGGATCACGTGGTAGAGGTGCGGGATCACGCAGGCCGTGGAGAAGGCGTCGCCGACCTCGTTGAAGTCGATCCCCCAGGGGTTGCTCGTGCCCTCCGCGAAAATCTCAAACTCGTGCCGCACCGGGTGGTACCGCCAGTAGCCGGCATTGAGCTTCACGCGATCGCCATCGGCCGTGCCAGGCTTGCCGACGGCTGAGTGCGTGAACACGCCGTGGCAGCCATAGAGCCAGCCGTCGGGGCCCCACGTGAAGGCATTAAGCGTCTCGTGGGTGTCCTGCCATCCCCAGCCGTCGAGCAGCACACGGGGTTCACCGTCAGGCACATCGTCGCCGTCGGCGTCGGGGATGAAGAGCAACTCCGGCGCGGCGCCCACCCACACGCCGCCGAATCCCACCTCGAGACCGCTGACGAGATTCAGCCCCTCCTTGAACACCGTCCGTTTGTCGAAGGCATCGTCGCCATCGGTGTCTTCAAAGATCAGGATCCGGTCGCGGGCCTCGTCGGGAGCCACCCGTCGCGGATAGGAATAGGCCTCGGCCACCCACAGCCGGCCCCGGTCGTCGAAGCACATGGCGATCGGCTGGCACACGTCGGGCTCCGCGGCGAGGAGCTTCACGGAAAAGCCCGGCGGCACCGACATCGCCCTGGCCGCCGCGGCGGGAGCGAGGCCGTCGGCCAGCGGCATCCGCTTGCGGGGTGGGCTGCCCTCAGCGACGGCCGCCGACAGGCTCGCCGCCATGGACGCGGCCACGAGGCATACCGGGACGAGCCGCGTGCGCATCACGATTCCGAGCCGCAGCGGCTCGACTCGGGGTCTCAGTAGTCGCCCGTCATCTCGCCGCCCGCACGGGTGGCCAGGGCGCGGTACACCGTCATGTCGAGGTCATCAGACAACCAGCGAACCGACCCATCGGCGAACGCGAAGCCAGCCCCGACCGGGTGGTAGCTGCCAAATGCCATTTCAAGAAGCTGCCCGCTGCTCCCGGCATACGAGGGACTCTGTGCCCGCTGCCGCTCGTCGTTCTTGATCGTATTGATCGGGATCACTGCCGAACCTAAGGCCTCGGAAAACTCCGATCCGGCCTTGCTGCCAGGCTTCCAGGTGGCGAGTTGCGGCCCAAACATCGCCCAGAAATCCATACCGTTGCCGTCCCTCGAATACTGGTGCCGCGTATAGCTCTCGGCAATCACCATGGTCTTCGACGTGCCATCTTGCACCTCACCAAACCTGACACCAAACGCGGGCCTGTCGAGACGCCGCGCCCCGATCATCACGCCGTCACAGAGATCGACGTCCTTGAGCGAGCAATAGCCCTCCGCGGTGGTGTAGCCCGGCGACATGCTGCTGACGTCGTCTGACGACACCTTCGCCCCGGCCACCCCGCGATAGCTGACCGGCACCCGCAGAAGAATCGGATAGGCCATCGTGTCGTCCTGCGACTTGACGTGCTCCGGCTGGTCCATGCTCGGACAGCGAAATCCCTTCACCACCATCTCGCAGGCCGTCCGATCGGGATGGCTGGGCTTGTTCCAGATGCCCGTGGGCGGATCGATCCAAAGGAGCGTGTCATAGAGGGCCTGCTCCTCCATAAACGGCAGGATGCGGGCCGACCAAAACTCGTTGGAGATGCCAAAGCCCACCGGAAACGACTTCTTCGCCGACTCGTGGGTGTGGACGGCCATGCCGAGCTGCTTGAGGTTGTTCTTGCACGCGGTTCGACGCGCGGCCTCTCGTGCCGACTGCACCGCAGGCAGCAACAGCCCAATCAGCGTCGCGATGATCGCGATCACGACCAGCAGTTCCACGAGCGTGAAGCCGCGAGTGCGCGAGACGTGCGTGTAGTGCCTCATAACTCGAGTTTACGCCTCGGCCGAACGCGGCGTCTATCGCTGCGGCCGCCATGGCAGCGGCGCGAATCTTTTACGATTCCACGATCTTGGGCTTATGACTCTCCGAAAGCTTGGCGATCGTCGCCGTGCACCGCCATGAGATGGCAGACAACGACGCCAAACCCGGACGCCCGCTCACTCGCTCCTTCCATGCATCCGGTACGCTGTGTCTATGCGGGACGACCTCACCTCTGGGGTCTCTCGATTCACGGGAGGACGTCATGAACGGCATCGTGTCGGCGCTCGGGTGTGGTGCGGGACACCAGCTCACCCGCAGCAACAACAGGCTCGACATCCGAGCGGTGAGGATTGCCGTCGCGATCGGCCTGATCGCGATCGTGTCTGCGCCGGTGTCGGCGGCCACGGTCACGTGGACCATGGGCACGGGTAAGACCGGCTGGGGTCAAACGGCGGGCGGTGGCGACGGCTTCAGCGCGAATGGATACAACAACTGGTCGGGCTCGTCCCCCGATCCCTTTCCGATCGGATCGGGCACGCTCCCGACCGCCGCCGACGACCTCGTCTTTGACTCGCTTCCTGGGCCGGACGGCACGCACAACACGTCGGAGATCTGGCTCCGCGGGAACTACAGCTACGTCAATGTGTCGGGCACCGGACGCTTCGCCAACTCGATGACGTTCCGCGGCGCCTACCCGAAAACCTTCTCGTCGTGGTCGTCCGGCTCGACACTCACCTCCAACGCTGTGCTCAACGTCACCACCGGGATCGTCATGGAGGCCGACTCGGGGCCGCTGACGTTCGGCCAGACCTACGCGCAGATGTTCGGGCTGGTGACCGTCGGCGTCGGGACCAGCAGCTTCATCCGCAACGACTCGGCGTCGCCGCTGCAGCTCGGTCCGGCCACCAACGCCGACATGGCCGACAACTCGGTCACGCTCCAGCCCGCGCTCGCCCCAGCGGGCACGACCGTGATCCTGCCCATCAGCGGCACCGGCACCGGTGGAATAAACGTCTACACCCGCATCGGTAACGCCGGCACGGGTACCACCGCCCGCTACCTCGGCTTCGACATCAACCTCCCGAACGCCGCGGTGCGGTTCTACTGGCCCAACACTTACGCCGGGGCGACGACCGTGACGGCCGGCACGCTGGCGCTCGGCACCAACTCGCTTTACCCCGTGGACCCGACCGGCTTCGGCATCGGCACGGTCAACTCCTTCTCGCTGATCGTCAAGCAGGGAGGCGTGTTTGACGTCGCTGAACTTCCGCAGGGCTACGTCGTACCCGGCCGCCAGACGCTTGCCGGCGACGGCACCGTGCTCGGCGCGATCACCGTGGGGGGTACGGCCAGGCTCTCGCCCGGCATCTCCGTCGGCACCCTCACCACGACCGGCAGCGTCACGCTCGGGCCCCTGGGCAACTACAACTGGCAGATCGCGGATGCGGCGGGCACCGCGGGTGGCACCGGCTGGGACCTGCTGACCACCAGCGGCGTGCTCGATGTTCAGGCGACCGTCGCGGAGCCGTTCGCGATCAATCTCTGGAGCCTCTCGGGCACCAATCCGTCGGTCGACGGCAACGCTGCCAACTTCAATCCCGGCCAGAGCTACACCTGGCGGATCGCCACGGCCGCCGGCGGCATCAGCAACTTCGCGGCGGAGAAGTTTTCAATTGTCACCGGTTCGACGACGCTCGGCACCGGCGGATTCACCAACGCGCTCTCCGGCGGCACGTTCAGCCTCGCGCAGTCGGGAAACGACCTGAACCTCCTGTTCACGTCCACGGCGGCACCGGTGATCATCATCAACGTGGCCAGTGGCACGCAGACCCAGACGCAGGCCGGCTATCCACTGCTCGCGGGCTCGACGCCGGTGCAGAAGACCGGGGCCGGCACCGTCGTGATCGATCAGGCCAACACGCTCACCGGCTCGACCACCGTGCAGCAGGGCAGGCTGACCCTGGCCAACAGTTCCGCACTCGCCGCGAGCAAACTCATCCCGCTCGCCGGAGGCACGGTATCGCTCTCCCCTGGGTTGCAGACGACCGTCGGCGGCCTCACCCCGACCGCCGGCGGCCTCGTGGACGTGGGCAACGGCATGGTCACGGTGGCCGCCGGCCTGCCGGCGGTGGACATGGTGGCGGCGCTCGTGACCGGCCGCGGGGACGGTTCCTGGACCGGCACGAGCGGGATCACCTCGAGCACCGCTGCCGCCGAACTCTCCCAGAGCATTCCGCGAACGGTCGGCTGGCTCGACAATGGCGACGGCTCGGTGACCTTCGCGTATGCGGCCCCGGGCGATACGAACCTCGACTGGGCGATCGACATTCTCGATGCGGCGAACTTCCTGGCACTGGGCAAGTTCGACACCGGCGAGCCGGCAACGTGGCTGGAGGGAGATTTCGGATATGACGGCGTGGTGGACATCCTCGACGCGGCGGACTTCTTGGCCACCGGCCTGTTCAACGCCGGAAACTACAACGCCTCACCGACGTCGGCAGGGGCCGTCGCTGCCGTGCCGGAGCCAGCCACGTGGGCCATCGTGTCCGTCATGCTCACCGCCGGACTCGTCGCCCGGCTGCGGCGGCGTGGCTAAACTCGCCGTTCAGCGGGCCTCGCCGCCGAATCGGCTGCGGAGGTCCGCAACTACGCGGATCCCGGCGGGCGTGTCGGCGATGTTGCGGGTTTCCAGAGGATCGGAATCATGGTCGTAAAGCTCGTGGACGGGGGTCGCGAGCGGCCGGCCCGACCACTCGACCCACCGGTACCGCGGCGTGCGGACGGCTCGTCCGGTGATTCGGCCGCCGAGTTCCGGCGACTGCTTTGCGATCAGGCTGCGGGCCACGTTGGGCCAGTCGCGGCCAGGGTCATCGAGGAGCGGGGCGAGGCTTCTACCCTCCAGCTTCGGCGGCACGGGCAGGCCGCAGAGATCGACGAGCGTGGGGTAGATGTCGAGGAGTTCGACGATCGCATCCACCTTCGTGTCGGTCGTGCCGCGCCCTGGGCAGCGGATCACCAGCGGCACCCTCGTGGCGATCTCCCATGCCGTCCGCTTCGTCCACGTCCCCTGGTCGCCGAGGTGGTAGCCGTGATCAGCCCAGAGCACGACCACGGTCGACTCCGCCAGTCCGAGCCGGTCGAGCTCGGCGAGAACCCTGCCCACCTGCGCGTCGACATAGCTCACGCAGGCGTGGTAGCCGTGGATCAGGTGCCGGGCCTCGGCGTCGGTGACCGGCGGCCCTTGCCTGGGAATCCCCTTATAGCGGCGGAGTTCCGCCGAGTCGTTGCTGGCAAACGCGGGAGCGGCGTTCGGCAGGTCGGGCTGGGAAGGCAGCGGGAGGGAGGATGGATCGTAGCGGTCCCAATACCGCTGGGGCGCGACGAACGGCAGGTGCGGCTTGTGGAAGCCCACCGCCAGAAAGAACGGCCGGCCCTTCAGCTCGCCAAGGGCCTCGACCGCCTTGGCGGCGATCTTTCCATCGGCGAGTTCATCGTCAGCCACGTTGGCGACAACGGCCGGATCGTCGTCGGAGTGATCGGATGTCTCGTCGACGGGCCCCTCGCCGGTGTGAGTGACCGGCTTCACCGGCTTGCGGACAGGCCACGGCGGCACGCTCCACGAACGTGCGTCGTCGTGGTTCCCGTTGGTCACGTGAAAAATCTTGCCGTAGCTCCGCGTCTCGTAGCCATGAGCCATGAAGTGCTCCGGGAGGGTGACCAGATCGGGGTTTCCGTCGCGGACGAACGTCGCGAGCGTGACGACACCGAGCGTCTCCGGGCGGCGGCCGGCCAGCAGCGACGCCCGCGAGGGATTGCAGAGGGCAAACTGGCAGTACGCCCGGTCAAATCGCGTTGCCGAGGCGGCGAAGGCATCGATGCACGGCGACTGCACCGTGGTGTCGCCGTAGCAGCCCAGCATCGGCCGCAGGTCGTCAACGGCGATGAACAGCACGTTTGGCCGGGGCACGTCGCCGTGGGCCGACGGAGCGACGGATATCGCCGTCGCCGCGGCCATCAGGATTCCAACGATCCCTTTCATGCTCAGGACCTCCCGTGAAGACACGCTCGATCGGACTACCGGCCGCCATCATCATGGCGGTGGCCTGCGCTTCGCCGCAAGCCGCCCGGGCGGCGGATGACAGCCATGCGGCCGTGCCGGCTGCGCTCGACCCAGCTCCGTTTGGCAGTGAGTTTCCGCTGCTCGACGGCTGGGCCACCGGCGACTGGTGGACCGACACTCGTGCCGTGTCTGGTGACGGCCGGCAAGGAGCCAAGGCCCCCCGGCCCTTCGCGGTCGACGTGCCGCGGGCGCACGTGATCGCCTTTGCGGTCTACACCGTCGACGTGAAACCGACGGGCGGACCGGCGACGCTGAAGCTCACCGCACAGCTCTTTCCCCTGAAGCCGGGAGAGTCGATGGAGGCCCGCCTCGAGGTGGATCGCGGCGGCGGCTGGGAAGAGGTGGCCCGGGCCCCGGTGCTCTATCCAGGCTGGGACACCCACTTCCGCGTCGCCGGCTGGGATCCCTCCGTGTCGGTGCCCTACCGCGTGCGGCACGGCGACACCGCCGAGTTCACGGGCAGAATCCGCCGCGATCCCGCCGAGCAAGAGCGGCTCTGCGTGGCCGTGCTCTCCTGCAACTCGTCGAGCACGACGGGCCCGCGGGACGAGCTGGTGGCGAACCTCAAGGCCCTCGATCCTGATCTCCTCTTTTTCGCCGGCGACCAGACCTACCGCCACACGCAGCACACCGTCGGCTGGATCGAGTTCGGCCTACAGTTCCGCGACGTGCTCCGTGATCGGCCGGCCGTGACGATCCCCGACGACCACGACGTGGGCCATCCCAACCTCTGGGGCGCCAACGGCAAGCGGGCCCTGGAGAAGACCGGCTCCGACGGCGGGTTTTATTATCCGGCCACCTACGTGAACATGGTGCAGCGACAGCAGACCTGGCATCTGCCCGACCCTGTGGACCCCGCGCCGGTGGAGCAGGGGATCACGGTCTATTTCACGCGGCTCGTGCTCGGCGGGCTCGACCTCGCGATCCTCGAAGACCGGAAGTTCAAGACCGGACCCAAGGGAACGATCCCCGCACTCGGGCCCCGGCCCGACCACATCACCGATCCGGCGTATGACCGCGCGGCGATCGATCTTCCCGGCCTCGAGCTGTTGGGCTCGCGGCAGCTCGCCTGGCTCGACCGCTGGTCGCAAGACACGGCCGGCGTGCGGGCCAAGGCGGTGCTCTCGCAGACCGCCTTCTGCGGCGCGGTGCACATGCACGATAAGGCCGACGAGCGGCTACTCGCCGACCTCGACTGCAACGGCTGGCCGCAGTCGGGCCGCAACGCCGCCCTCCGGCTCATCCAGCGGGCTAGGGCTGTCCATCTCTGCGGCGACCAGCACCTCGCCGTCGTCGTGCAGCACGGCATCGACGCCTTCCGCGACGGCCCCTGGGCCTTCACCGCGCCGGCGATCGTCAACACCATCTACGGCCGCTGGTGGCATCCCGAGGACGAGCGACCGGGCGCCTCTCCGATTGCCGGCAGCCCGCTGCCGTGGACCGGCGACTATGAGGACGGCCTCGGCAACAAGCTCACGATGGTGGCCTACGCCAACCCGGAGAACATTGCCGACGAGCGCACGCGGGGGGACGGATTCGGCACGGCCGTCTGGGATTTTCCGGCCAAGACGGTCGAGTTCCACTGCGTGCCGCGGTTCGCCGACCGCCACGAGGGGGTGCCGGCCGAGTATCCGGGCTGGCCGGTCAAAGTGCCGCTGGAGGAGCCGCAGCCGCAGCGGGTCACGACCGCCGCCCCCGTGCGGTTCGAGGTGCCCACCCGCGACGACGACATGCGACTGCTCGACGAGATGCACGCGCTGCATCTCGGAACCGCGTTCATCCCCTGCACGCTCTGGGATGCCTGGCTGCCGCGGTCCTCGCTCTGGACCGGGCCGTCGTTCCGCGACCAGTATCGCCAGGCCTTCCGCGACAAGCGTGTGGACGACGCGGGCTACGTGGCGATGCAGCAGCACCGCGGCCTCGCCCATGCCGACGGCTGGCCGTTTCCCACGTGGCAGCAGGGCGGGGGCGTGGGCTGGCACTTCTCGGTCGCGGGCGACGAGTGGGCCGTGCAGGCGGTGGGCCTCGAGGCCCTGAAATCGTGGACGCGGTTTGGCATCGAAGGGGCGGACGTGGCAGGCATCGAGCCGGCCGACGGGCTGGTCGTCACCACCACGGGCACGGCCGCGACGATCACGACACCCGAGTTCTCCTGCCCGCCACTCGTCTGCCCGTTCGCGCGAGTGGAGTGGGCGGTGCAGACGCCCGACAGCTCCCGGCCCACCGCCCGGCTCGACTGGCAGGTCGCCGGCGACGAGGAATGGAAGCCGGAGCGTTCGGCAGCCATCCCGCTTCCGGCCGATGGACGGATGCACCATTGCCACGTGCGGCTCCCCACGAACGAGAGGCGGCTCCCCGCGAACCATAGGCGGCGCCCCACGGACGATGCAGCGCCGCTGACGCGGTTTCGCCTCGTCGTCGACGCGCCGGTGGGCACGCGAATCGTCCTCAAGAGCCTGATTTCCGCCGTCGACAGCCGGCATCCCACCACGGGGGCTCTGTTTGTTCACGGCGCCGCCGACACGTTTCTCTGGACTCGCGACGTCGAGTTTCTGCGGGCCGTGATCGACAGGATGCGCCGGGCGGTTCGGTTCACGCTCGACGAGTTCGACGTCCGGGACGGCAAGCATGTCGAGGTGCCGTGGGTGGGCCACGACGGCCGCAGCGGCCTGTCGCTCGCCGCCGACGGCACGAAGACGATCCACGCGGGGCTCGGGGTGGGGAGCAACTACTGGGATCTGCTGCCGTTCGGCGGCCACGACGCCTTCGCCACGCTCGCGGTCTACCAGGCGCTGGAACGGTATGAGAAGGTGGAACGCGGCATCGATGCGCACCCGGAGTGGTCGATCACCGCCGATGGCAGGCCGCTTTCGCCCGACGAGATCCGCGGGCTCCGCGGCCAGGTCGCGGCCGACTTTCAGCGCCGGTTCTGGAATCCCGCCACCGGGCGGTTCGTGGGCTGGATCGACCTCGACGGCAGGCCCTACGACTACGGCTTCACCTTCCTGAACACGGAGGCCGTGGCCGCCGGTCTCGCCACCGACGTGCAGGCCGCGAGCATCCTCGCCTGGCTCGACGGCCGGCGGATCGTGGAGGGAGACACGTCGCAGGGCGACGACATCTACCACTGGCGGTTCGGCCCGCGGTCGACGACGCGGCGAAACGTCGAGACCTACATGTGGTCGTGGACCGGTCCCGAGGTGATCCCCTGGGGCGGCCAGGTGCAGGACGGCGGCGCAGTGCTCGGCTTCAGCGGCTTCGACCTGCTGGCTAGGCTGCGGGCCGGCACGCCCGACGACGCGGGCCAACGGCTGCGGGAGATTCTCCGCTGGTATGCCGAGGTGCGACAGGCGGGGGGCTACCGCGACTATTACGCTCAGCCCGGCCGAGGCACGATGCAGGGCAGCGGCACGGCCGGCGGGCTCGGGCTCGACCGCGAGTTTTTCGAGAGCATCCTCGTGCCGCAGGTGATGCTGGAGGGCTTTCTCGGCTTCGAACCCGGCGTCGACGGCTTCACGGTCAGGCCACGGCTGCCCCGCGACTGGCCGTCGCTCACCGTCCACGGCATCCACTTCCACGACCAGGTGCTCGACGTCACGGCCCGCCGCGACGGCGGCGTGTCGGTGACGACACGCGACTGATTCCCTTCCTGACGGATCCCGCCCGCCGTTCAAGGCCACCGTCCAAGCCCCTGGGCGTGAGCCGTGGGGAGCAAGAGAGCGCCACCACGAGTGAGGCCCAACTCCTCCCCCGCCTCACGGCGAGAGGCTTGTCCGCAGGGCGGGGCGGCGGCGACGTCGCGACACCCCGATGCCCGCCCCGATGGCGGCGGCCGCGACCGGCCAGACTGCTGGCTCGGGCACGGCGGCGACGCCGCCGATTCCGCTGGACGGAGGGTTGTAGGGCCCGGTGTCGTACAGGCCCGTCGCGAGCATCTCCGCCACGTCGAGGATGTCGACGAGACCGTCGTAGGTGAAGTCGCCCGCCAGCCAGTCAGCCGGCATACCCGTGTCGTACGTGCCGCTGCCGACGAAGTTGGCGGCATCGAGGATGTCGACCTTCTCGTCGAGGTTCGTGTCACCGGGCGCGGCAAAGGCAACCAGGAAGGAACCGTCGCCGTTGTCGAGCCAGCCGACCGCCCGCATCGTGCCAGCCGCAAGGTCGGCGGCGGCCGATGACGACGTGATGCCGCTCGTGCCGTTCCAGCCGCCGGTGCCGCGACCCTCGACGAGCCGGGCCACCAGCACCGCCGGCGTCATCCCTGACGTGATCGTGACCTGCCCGGTCGTCACGTCCACGAGCCCGCCGGAGGCGAGGTCGAGGGCGCCGACCGTCGCCGACAGAAAGTCTGCCACGCCGAGCGTCGCCCCAGCCGCCACCTGCACGGTGCCCGTCGAGAGGGCGGTGGCATGCCCGATCTGAAGCCTGCCTGCCGCGACCCGCGTGGGACCGGTGAAGGTGTTGGCGGCGGTGAGCGTCGCCGTGCCCGAGCCATCCTTCAGCAGCTGGCCGCTCCCCGAGACGGTGCCACTGAAGACGAACACGTCGGACCGGTTGATCGCCAACGTACCGCTCGTCGCCACAGTGCCAAGGATCGAGCCCGACGCGCCGCCGTCGCCGAGCGCGAGCATGCCCCCCTCGATCCGCGTGCCACCCGAATACGTGCAGGTGCCGGTGAGCCACAGCGTGTTGTCACCGAGCTTCACCAGGCCCCGCTGAGATGCGGGACTCGACGCGTAGAGGAAGCTGCCGGCCGTCGTGTCGATGCCGACGTTCGCCTTCGGGTCCATGTCGACTCTCGCCAGTGTGCCGGCGCCGGTGCCGGTAAAGAACAGTTGATCGACGTTCGAAGCCACCCACGACCCGGTGCCACCCACGCCGAGGGCGAGCGTGGCCCCGGCCGCCACGGCCGTCCGCCCGGTCGCGGGCCGCGCGGCCGTGATCCCGAACACGAGCGTGCCGGCAGCCACGGAGCCGCCGCCGGTGTAGGAACTCGTGCCGCGGAGGGCGAGCGTGCCCGTCCCGGTCTTCGCCAGAAAGCTGCCGGCGGCCGACTCGCCGACGGTGCCCGCCCAGGTGACCCTGCTGTCGATCGCGATCGTCCGAGATCCGCTGATCGTGGCCGCCGCGGCAAACACCAGCGGCGCGGAAGCGAATGCTTCGCCGAGCGACACGTTTCCGGTCACGGAGATCGGATTGAGGATCGTCCGCGTGGTGGCGGCATCGCTCCCCGCCACGCGACCGCTGGCGAGCGTGAGCCGACCGGTCCCGAACGCCCCTGCCGTCACCCCGCCCACGGCGCCCTCGCTCGCCACGGCCACCCGCACGACCCCCGAACCCATGTCGACCGTGGTCGTGCCGGCATACGTGTTGCGGCCTGCGAGAACGAGGCTGCTCGCGGCCACGCCGGAGTACGTGACCCCGCCCGTGCCGGTCATCGCGGAGGTGATGCTGGCGGCCACGGCACCCGAGTCACCCAGGCGGATCGCGGTGCTGCCGGTGAGGCGGATGCCGCCGGCCCAGGTATCGCCGGAGGCGAACCGCAGGGCCCATGAACTCCCGGTCACGCCCGCTCCGGCGAGCGCGAGGTCGTTGCCGTAAGACACGCCATACCCCCGCAGGTCGATCGCGCTGCCTTCCTGCACCGACACCGCCGCCATGCCGAGCGACGAGGCGAACCCGAGCTCCACCCGCACGCGGTCGACGAGGTGCACGGTGCCCGACAACGCGTTGGAACCGGAAAGCGGCCAGAGTTTGAGCTGGTTGTCGACCGTCGTGCCCGACCCGCGAATCGTCAGGTTCGTGCCGGTGAGCCGGGAGCGGATCGTGGCCGACACGCCCACGTCGAGCCTGATCTCCGGCGTGCCCACGAGCGTTACGTCGCTCACCGCGAGGGCCGTGCCGAGCTGAAAGCCCGAGTTCTGAAAGGTGATCTTCGTAGCCGTCGTGCCCGCAGCGGGCGTGACCTGGCCCCCCACGCCGGTGAACACGGCCGTCGTGCCCAGCGAAGACGATCCGCTCGCATACGCCACCGCTGGTCCGTAGATCGCCCCCGAACGCCAGTTCGTGCCGGAGGCGTCCCAGGTGCCCGCGCCCCCGCGGACACCATTGCCGGCCCAGAAGTACTCCCCGGCGGCATACGTCGGCGTGGCGAGAGAGACGCCGATGTTGTTGCCCACCGCCCGCTCGCTGCCGTCGGATGGCGTGTTGAGCACCTGCGCCTTGTTGGCCCCCGGGGCGCTGGGATTCCACCAGGCCATCGTCGTCGACCCGCCGCCGTCGACGTAGACGCCGTTCCAGGCGCCGAAGTAGGAAAGCCACTCGCCCACCTGCCGGTTGGTGGCACCGATCGACGACGATGAGCGGCCGTCCACCGTCATCATGTAGACGTAGCGGGTGTCATCGGAGACGCCAAGCCCGGTGCGGGGCTGCGGGTCGGTGCCAGACAGCCGCGGCGCACCGTTCAGCAGGCACTGGTAGATCCCGGTGACGGCATTCCATGTGTCGCCGACCGTGCTGGTGTCGTCGGTGGCGATGACCGCCCCGGCGTTCGACCGCGTCAGCGAGAACGTCGCGTGCCCGGTGCCGCCGGGCGCGGCGCCCGGCGACACGAGCGTGCCGTTCGACACGTTGAAGGCCTCGAGCGTGGTCGTCGGCGACAGGGCGGTGTTGAACAGGTCTCCGTTGACGGCCGCGACGACCTTCATCGAGGTCGTCTGCGACGTCGAGACGAAGGCCGACGTCGTCTGACGAACGGTCTCCGCCACCCCGGCCACCCAGGGGTTTGCTCGCGGGGTCGTCAGGAAGCTGATTCCGGGCGCCACCGTGTCGATCCGCAGGCAGTTCACCACCAGCGGGGCCGTGCCGGTGATCTGCACGAAGCCGCGGTCGACGCCGGCTACCAGGGAGGTGGCGGTCGTCCAATCGAACGAGCCGCTCTGGGCCGCCGCCGGGGGCGGACCGACCGCCGCCCCGACGGCAACGATCACGAGCCAGCGACACGCCGCACGTGTGCGCCGCATCGCGTCGACCATGGATGCGTGGTGCATGGAACCCGGTAGCCTCTCCATCGAGTATAAGTTTGACTGTCGGCAACCCCACACCAGGGTTCATTATGTTTTCGCGGCACCTGATTATGGTTCTCTTCCTGATCGCTGGAGCCGCCGTCGACGCCGCTCCGATTGTGATCGCCCACCGCGGCGCCAGCGGCTACCTGCCTGAGCACACGCTGCCTGGGAAGGCGCTGGCCCACGCGCAGGGTGCCGACTTCATCGAGCAAGACATCGTGCTCACGAAGGACGCCGTGCCCGTGGTGCTGCACGACATCCATCTCGATGCGACGACCGACGTGGCCGAGCGATACCCGGGCCGCCACCGCGACGACGGCCGCTCCTACGCGATCGACTTCACGCTTGACGAACTGCGGCTCCTGCGGGTCACGGAACGACGCGACCCCACCACGGGCGTGCAGGTGTTTCCCGGCAGGTGTCCGGCCGGCAAGGGTTCTTTCCGCATCGCCACACTCGCCGAGGAACTCGACGTCCTTACCGGGCTCGACCACAGCACCGGCCGCCGCACCGGCGTCTATCCCGAGATCAAGCAGCCGGCCTGGCACCGCGAGCAGGGGCACGACATCAGCCCGATCGTGCTCGACGTGCTGCGACAGCACGGCCACGCCGGGAAGAACGCGGCCTGCTACGTGCAATGCTTCGATGGCGACGAACTGCGGCGGATCCGGCATGACCTCGGCTGGGAGGGCCGGCTGATCCAGCTCGTCGGCAAGGTTCCGCCGGAGCACGCCGGCGGTGAGCCGCTGCTCGCCGCGGGAGCACTCGCCGACCTGGCCCGCACGGTCGATGGCATCGGCCCGCCGCTCGGTCGGGTGATCGGCCCCGATGGCGAGCCGACGGGACTCGTCACGGCCGCCCATGCTGCCGGCCTGAAGGTGCATCCCTACACGCTGCGATGCGACGACCTGCCACCGTTCGCCCGCTCGACGGACGAGGCGCTGCGGGCCCTGTTCCTCGACGCCGGTGTCGACGGGATCTTCACCGACTTTCCTGACGTCTGCACCGCGTGGCTCCGCCGCCACGCGTCGGCAGAGAGCTCAGGTCGCTCCCAGATCGCTCCCGGTCCGCTCGCGCCGAAAGGTGGCCCCCTGGAGCCGGTGGCCCACCAGCCGCTTTTCAATTTCGATGATCACCTAGACCGCCAGGCCGAAAAGGATGATCAGGCCCCACACGCCGCGGCCGAGTGAGTCACATACCTTGCATTATGGGAATCGGATTCCCATAATGCAAGGTATGATCCCGAGAAAGCAGCTTGCGGAAGCGGTCGTGAAGGGGCTCGAACGGGCCCCGGCGGTAGCCCTGCTTGGGCCGCGGCAGTGCGGCAAAACTACCCTCGCGCGAGAACTTGCGGCCAGGCACCCAGGCGCTGCGAGGGTGTTCGACCTTGAGCATCCGGCCGACGAGGCGGCCCTCCGCAACCCACTGCTCGCGAT
>CAJBSQ010000039.1 GCA_903958265.1 uncultured Planctomycetaceae bacterium | reverse complement strand
TTCCGGCGGCCGTGACCGCCCGCGTCGCCTGCGAAGCGGCCTGCGGCTTCGGCTGGGAACGGTGGATCGGCACCCGCGGCGTGTTCGTGGGGATGAAGGGCTTCGGCGCCTCGGGCCCCGCCCCCGCGCTCTACAAGCACTTCGGGATCACTCCGGAGGGTGTTGCGGCAGCAGCGAAGACGTCGCTGGCCGCCAGCTGACCAGGGTCTGCCGCGAACCCCGCAGGCAGGAACCCCGCCGGTGAAAGCCCGCCGGGAGAAAACCAGCGGCGACCTTACCTTACGGCTGGTGGTGCGAGTCGCCGATCACGGCGTCCTCGGCATCTTTGCCGGCACGGAAGTCACCGTCGTGGTTGCGGTAGAGATGATCGTCACGGTGCAGCGCATCGTGCTCGAACTGCTCGATGTGGCCATCCTCGAAGAGAACGTGGTGGATGCCCTTGGGGTGGTTATCGCTCTTCTCACCACTCTCGTTGGGAGCGTCGGCGAGAAGGGGATGGTGGGCCCGGCGCTGGTTGCGGTTGGGCTGGAGCACGCCGGCCGCGTCGCGGTGGCCGAGCGTGTAGCCGAAGTCGCCCCCCATCGACCGCACCAGTTGCTCGAACTCAGGCGTGCCCACCGCGGCCTTGAGTTCCTCCAGCGACGGCACACGAAAATTCTCCTGTTTCGAGAGTGCCGAATCGGGTACGAGCACCGTGCCGTCGTCGGCCACGAGCCGGTGCTCCGAGACGAGCGTCGGCGCGTAGAGCCCGGCCCGCGAGAGCGGCCCCTCTTCCGGAGGCGAGGGAAACATGCGATGAGCCTCGGCGTAGCCCTGCAGCGATCCGGCGAGCGACTGCATGTTTCGCTGCGTCCGTCGGGCCCGAGCGTCGGTGATCGATTCCAGGAGCAAGGGCGCCACCAGCACGCACGCCGCGAGTGCCGACGCCGCGATCACCACCCGGTCGAGCCACTGCCGGGCCGACGATCCCCGCCAGGTCCCGTCATCGCCGAGCGGCCGTTCTGCCGGCCGTGTAACCGAAGGCATGAATCCCGCGTCGGGAGCGGTCTGGGCTGCCACGAAGGCGAGCGTCCGTTGTGCCAAGCCGGCAGGAGCCGCAAAGGGCAGCCGGTCATGTGCCAGCGGCTCGAGGGCCCGCCTGATCAGCTCGAGATCCCTCCGCAGGTCGGGGCCCTGCACGGGGTCGGCGAGAGCCGTTTCGACGCGGCGTGAGTCGCCATCGTCCAGGCCGCCGAGACAGTAGCCCACAAGGTCATCTTCGCGCATGGTACAGCCTCATGTCAGCGTTCCCCAGCTGGTCCAAAGCTTACGCATCGCCTTCACCCTCCATGGCATCGGGCAGGGCCCGGCCACTCCGCCGCCACGAGTCGTTGAGTTTCAGCAGTGCCGAGTGCAGGCGGCTTTTGACCGTACCGACGGGGATGCCGAGCACGTCGGCCGCCTCGCGATACTTCATGCCTTGGTGGTAGACGAGCATCAGTGCACTCTTGAGCGATTCCGGAAGGTCATCGACGGCCGACCGGACCCAATCGCGGGCCTCCTCGACCTCCATCTCCGCATCAGCCGTCTGCCCATTGCCCGCCAGCATCTCGACCAGCGAACCCACGTCGTCCTCGCCGCCGGTGCGATGGTCGAGGCTCACCATGCGATGCCGGCGGTTTCGCCGCTGGGCGTCGATGGCCTGATTGGTCGCGATCGTGTAGAGCCAGGGCCGAAACCGACGGCCTTCCTCGAACTGCTCCCTCTTGAGGTGAACCTGCAGAAACGTTGCTTGAAACACGTCCTCCGCCATCTCGGCATTGCCGAGATAGCGACGGAGATAACTGAACAACTCCCGCTCGTACCGATGCACCAGCGACTCGAAGGCCGCCTTGTCTTCGGTCCTCCGGCAGCGGCCGAGCAGTTCCTCGTCGGAAAGCCCGCCGTCCACGGTCCCCACCCCGTGAGCCGGGGAAGAGGCCTCGTGGCCACCACCAGAACGTGAGTCGTGCAGATCCATCACTGCTACGGTGCCGGTGGCGGGAGGGTTCGCTCTCGAAAAAATCGCATTTTTCGGATCGGTCGTCGCCGCGGGATCGCGGCATGAAACGCTGGGGGAGGCGGGCGGCCGAAACCCCGGCATCGAGTATAGCCCGTCCCCGGCCCGGCCTGCCGCCGCGGGACCGGGGCGGCGGGTCGTGGTTTGACATTTCCCGGCCAGGCACCGACATTCCGAAACACGATGCGCCGTCAAACCCCCTACCGCTGGGCCTCTCCGGGCGACCTCAACGCCTTTTTTGGCCTTTCGATCGACAATCTGGCCGTGCTGGTGCTGACGGTCTCGCTGCTGGCGACCGTCTTCGGCTATCCAGCCCAGTTCGCCCTTTCGCACCTCGTCCCTGGCACGGCCGTGGGCGTCATCGTCGGCGACGTGATCTTCACCTGGATGGCCTTTCGGCTCGCCCGCCGGACCGGGCGGACCGACGTCACCGCGATGCCGCTGGGGCTCGACACCCCGAGCACGTTCGGGATGGTGTTTTTCGTGATCGGCCCCGCCTTCGCCGAGGCTGTGGCGGGCGGGATGGACCAGGAGGCGGCAGCCCGCCGGGCCTGGCACATCGGCATGTGCTCGATTGTGGCCAGCGGCGTCTTCAAGATGGCCTGCGCGTTCGTCGCCGGCCCCGTGCGCCGGCTCGTGCCGCGGGCGGCGCTGCTCGGCAGCCTGACGGCGATCGCCCTGGCCCTGATCACGTTCCTGCCGCTGCTCGAGATTTTCTCCTCGCCGCTCGCGGGCCTGGTGTCGCTGGGAATCATTCTCGCCAGCCTGACGGCCCACATCCCCTTCCCCTTCAAGATTCCAGGGGCGCTGGCGGCGCTCGTCGTGGGCGGATGCATCCAGTTTCTCGGCCAGTGGGCCGGCTGGATTCCCGATGCCAGCCACATGGCGATCGACCCCGCCGCCGCACTCTGGCCCACGGAGTGGCTGGCGGCCTTCCGCTGCGAGTGGCTGGAGGCCTGGCCGCACACGCTCAAGTACCTGCCGATCGTGATCCCCTTCGCCCTCGGCACGGTCGTCGGGGGCATCGACTGCACGGAGAGTGCCGCGGCGGCCGGCGACGAGTACGACACCGGCACGGTGATTGGCGTCGAGGCGATCGCCACGGTCATCGCAGGCGCCTGCGGCGGCGTCATCCAGACCACGCCCTACATCGGCCATCCCGCCTACAAGGCGATGGGAGGCCGCGCCGCCTACACGCTCGCAACGGCTGCTTTCATCGGCTTCGCCGGCCTGACCGGCACCTTCGCCTACCTCTACCAGATCCTGCCCGGGCCGGCGCTCGTGCCGATCCTGGTGTTCGTCGGCCTCGAGATCACCTCCCAGAGTTTTCATGCGACGCCGGTGAAGCACTATCCGGCGGTGGCCCTGGCCTGCGTGCCGGCGCTGGCGGCGCTGGCCAAGATCGAGACCGACAAGGTGCTGGCAGCAGGCGCCACGCCCGATGCCGCCCTCGCCCGGGAGCTCTTCTCGCTACAGCTCATCTCCGCGGGATTCATCCTCACCAGCGTGCTCTGGGCCGGGATGCTGACGGCGCTGCTCGACCGCCAGCTCCGCCGGGCCGCCGGCTGGTGCCTCGCGGCGGCCGCCTTCACGCTCTGCGGGGTGATCCACTCGCCGTTCAAAGACGGCCGGCTGTTTGCCCCGTGGGCCATCGGCGAACTGCCCATCGAAGCGGCCGGCCGCGGCCCGCTGGAACTGGCGGCGGCCTACGCCCTGCTGGCGGGCCTGCTGGTCGTGTGGTCGATGTTCCCCGCGGGATCGGTCGATTCGAACGCCGACGACCGCGGTTGAGCGGGATGGTACGGAGCACGTGCAGCCCCTGCGAGCAAGGCGAGGCCGGATGGGGTGAGAGTCGCCGGCCCGGGCAGGATCTGGTGCGGTCAGGCCGGCCGCCGGCCACGCAGCAAGGGAGAGGGCCGCCACGAGCCACACTCGATTCCACC
>CAJBSQ010000038.1 GCA_903958265.1 uncultured Planctomycetaceae bacterium | reverse complement strand
TTGCTTCCGGTTTCCTGGTCGCACGGCCCGGATTCACATCGAGACAGAATCAGCGTGCTGGGACTTTGAGAAGCATCACGGCGGATTCGGGCGTGGGGCTTCAGCCGTGCAGGCGTCTCGTGACGGCGTCACTTGGATCACACTGCGAGACAACATTGCGCCCCGGAACTGGGGAGCCAGTTGGTCGCTGAAGGAGGATCTTCCTGACGGACTGCTCGGCACCACGGAACTCTGGCTGCGGCTTCGCTTCCTGACGGAACGTGCGGAACCGAAGGCTGGCTACACCGTCGCCCAGTTCGCCCGGGCGGTCACGGGCGCCGGCAAGACCGTGTTCGCCCTCGAAGCAGACTGCGTTCCGGCGGAGTGACCGCCACGCCCGCGGACCACGGCTCAGAAGCGCTGCCGGCACGGGTTCCTTCGTGCCGCGTCACAGACCCGGCGTTTACGCCTCGTGTCATCGCTCAAAAAATCGCGTATGCGTGCGACCCCTCACGCCACGCAGAACCACATCCGTCGCTTACTGGGCCGACCGAGGGCTCACGCCCGAGTGGCCTTCATTCGACAGTCGCTCGAGCCTGAGGATCGAGTTCGACCCATACGAGGCGGCGTCGACGCGCCCCACACGCGTCAGGAGACCGAGGGCAAGAGGTGGGCGAGCGCGACCGAGAGCCGGCCATACTCCAAAAGGCTCTGCGGCAGCACGATGTCGCGATCTGTATAGGTGCCTTCAGCGGGCTTCCGAAAGCGATGCGTTTGTCGCGTTGCCGCGTCGATCACCCAGACCTCGCGCACTCCCGCAGATGCATACCGCGGCACTTTGGCCGTCAGATCGTGGTCGAGGCTGGTATCGGCCACCTCGACGAGCAGCATCACATCTGACGGCTGCGGCGACCGTGCGCTGTAATAGTCTTCACGTGGCTCGAGCAGCGCGATGTCAGGCTGGGGTTCGCTGGTGTCGTCGAGAACGATCGGATTCTGCACCCAGACGATCGCAGAGTTTCCGACGGCGTCGTGAAATGCTTTCGCTAAAACGGCGACCAGTGCCGCATGCAGTTGGCCGATCGGTGACATATCGATGATCTCCCCATCGATGAGCTCCACTCGTTCATCCCGCCGCAGGATCCCGACGTCGGCCATGCGATGAAAGTCGTTCACCGTGATGCGATGACGCGAAGGATGCCCCGGAAATATCGACGGGGTGATCGGCACGGTGGCCATCGAAGCGTCTCCACAGAGGCGAAGCCGAGCAATCGGAATCGGAACCTGTGCGAAAAGTATATACGGCCGTACACGTATTCACAAGCGTTCGGCGTCTGTCATTCGCCGTCGCGGCCGGCGGCGGACTCTGGCCGGCGAGGCGGTGCCGGCGGTTCGGGGCGACGGTCATCCAGCGGGAAGGCACCGCGGTTTCCACGGGCCGTACCGTCGCCTGGGGGCGGGCCGTCGCCGCGGCCGCGGCCTTCACCGCGACCACCTTGAAGGTCCCCTTCGCCACGCTGACCCTGCCACCGCGGCCGCCCGTCGCCGGGCACGCCCGGTCCGCCCGGTCCGCCCGGACCTCGCGGCAGCGGCAGCCCATCCGGCCCCAGGGGCGGTCCGCGGCGTTCGCCCATCCATTCGCGAAGCCGAGCCGGACGCTCCAGCCATACGATTCGGCCCTCGGCATCGAGTTCGATGATGTTCTTGCGGTCGGGTGGATTGCTGGCGGCGATCACGAGGTGCCAGGTGCGGGCCGCATTCCGCAACTCCTCGCGTTTGGGATCGGCCAACACCGCGGCCAGCGCGGCGAGATCCCGACGCTGGGCCGTGGTCAGTTCCTGAAACGCCACCACGGACCGCTCGAGCGAATCCCGGTCTTCGCCCGCCAGCGCCGCCACCGCCTCGCGGCGCTGGGCCAACAAGGGGCGGGCGGGCGTGCCCACGAGGTGATCGACTTCGAGTTCTTGAATGGCGGCGTCAAACTCCTGCTCCTCCTCCCGCCGCGCGTCGGGGGGCAATCGTAACGGCGGCTGGTTGCGGCGGGCGGCGAGCGATCGCAGGAAGGCGACGCTGCCCGCCTCCTCGAGCAACCCGAGGTGACGAACCAAGGGCAGCGATTCGAGGATGCGGATATCGGGGTCGGGTGCGGTGAGACGGCCGGCGATGAGGCCCACGACGAGACTGCCGACGACGGCCGCTGCCGGCAGGAACCAGCGACGATCCGGAGCGCCGCTGCCCGATCTCCCAAACGGATCCCGCCGGCTGGTGCGGCCTGCCGCGATCGCGGCCATGTCGACCGTGGTGGCGGCCATGTCGGTTGAGGCGGCCGCTCTGGGCAGCGAATCGAGGGCCTCCCAGAGTTCCCCGAAATCATCGGCGGGATTACCGGCTGAGTTCACGCGGCCCGCGTCGCCGGGTGTCGGTCTCCCTGTGTCGCTCATGGCGATTCCCCCTGGAGATACGGTTCGAGTGCGATGCGAAGCTGATCCCGGGCCCGAAACAGCAGCGACTTCACCGCCGGCACGGTGAGCCCCATCGCCTCGGCGATCTCCTCGTAGGAACACTGCTCAAACTTCGCCAGCAGCACCGCCATCCGCTGCCGCTCGTTGAGGGCGGCAACGGCCTCGCGAACGATATCCTGGAGTTCGGTGCGATCGGCGAGTCGCGCGGGCAACAGTCCACTGGCAGCGACGGCCAGTTGATCGAGGCCGATGGCCGACGACGAGGCCGACGTGGTGGCGGGCACGCCACGTTCGAGCCGGCGGTAGGCCCGCTGCCTGAGATCGCTGGCGACGTTGTTGGCGATCGTGTGCACCCAGGTGGTGAACTTCGCCGTGGGCTGGTAGGTGGCCCGCGCACGGTACACCCGCAGGAACACCTCCTGCGCGAGATCCTCCGCGGTGGAGTGGTCGCCGGTATGGTGCAGAAAGAGCGTGACGAGCCGATCCTGCCAGGCAAGCACGAGTTCGGCAAATGCATCGGCATCGCCGTCGCGCACGCGGAGCATGAGCCGGGTCGAGGGATCGCCCAGCGCACCGGTCGTGACCGTCGAATCCGTAGCCATGCCCGGATTATGGCCTAGGGCCGGGCGGTGGTGGAAAGACAGACCGGGTACGCTCAAGGCTGATCGGGCACCGGGCGCCACGCAACCACCAGCCGCTAGGCCCGGAGGGCCGGGTTCCCTCAAGGCTGATCGGGCCATGGATGGCCGATCAGCCGTACAGTGGAGCGGAGGAGGATCGAACTCCCAACCTCGGCATTGCGAACGCCGCGCTCTCCCAGTTGAGCTACCGCCCCGGGTAGGGTTCGGCCTCGAGCCGATTTCCCGCGGGAAACCCGATGGTACGGCACGCCCCAAGGGCTGTCCAGCGCTACAATACGGCGGCCGATCCCGCCACCCGCACCACGCGTTGCCAGCCAAGCATGCACGTCCCACCGATCGTCGTCCGAGGAGCCCGGGAACACAACCTCCGCGACGTCACGGTGGGGCTGCCACGGGGCCGGCTCGTCTGTCTTTCCGGCGTGAGTGGCTCGGGCAAGTCGAGCCTGGCGTTCGACACGCTCTACGCCGAAGGGCAACGGCGGTATGTCGAGAGCCTGTCCACCTTCGCCCGACAGTTTCTCGGACAGCTGCCGCGACCCGACGTCGACAGCGTGACCGGACTCTCGCCCTCGATCTCGATCGCGCAGAAGTCGGCGGGCACCAACCCGCGGTCGACGGTCGCCACGATGACCGAGATCCACGACTTCCTCCGCGTGCTCTATGCACGGATTGGCACGGCCCACTGCCCGGGGTGCGACCGCGTGCTGGAGGCGCAGCCGCGCGATCAGATCGTGGAGCGAATCCTCGCCGCGCGACACGGGGCGCGAGTGATGCTGCTCGCACCGCTCGTCCGCGACGCCAAGGGAGAGCATCGCGATCTGTTCACTGATCTCGTCCGCCAGGGGTTTACACGCGCCCGCGTCGACGGCACCGTCTGCCGGGTGGAGGATCCGCCGGCACTCGAGAAGCAGATCAAGCACACGATCGACGTCGTTGTCGATCGGCTGATTCCATCGGAGGCCACCCGCAGCCGGGTCGCTGAGGCGGTGGCGCTCGCCCTGAAGACCGGCGGCGGCCAGGTGATCGTGGCCGTCGATGAAACTGGGGACGGGAGCGGTTTTCCGGCGGCCAAAGGGGTCGCGGCCCCGACCGGCGGCGGCCGTCGGGGCGGTTCGCAAAAATCGCTCCCGTCCCCAGTTTCCGATCTCGTGCTCTCCAGCACGTATGCCTGCACGGCCTGCGGCGTGAGCTACTCCACGCC
>CAJBSQ010000037.1 GCA_903958265.1 uncultured Planctomycetaceae bacterium | reverse complement strand
GCGCTCCTTGCCGAGGCCCTCGACGCCCCTGGCATGGCAGCCGCGCTGCCCGCCGGGATTCCGCTCGCCGATCTGGTCGTCGATCCCCGGGTTTTCGTCGCCGCTGCCGCCGACGACGAGACGAAAAAGCGGATCGCGAGCATCGGCGCCGGCGACCTCGGCCCGCTGGCCTGGCGGCAATCGCTCGATGCCGGAACCTACCGCAGCGGCATGTTCGTCACGCTGCCCGGACCCCGACAGGGCCTGATGCGGATTCTCGACCAGGCCTGCGACCCGGCCGACGTGCCGTCGTTCGCCATCCGCGAGGCGATCGACTTCACGCAGATTTCACTCGACCTCGGCGCGGCCTACGAAACGGTCAAGGAGTTTGCGGTGGGACAGGGGGGGCCGGAGACGGCCAACATGTTCACCGCCGTCGAGATGCAGGCCCAGGGCTGGCTCGGCGTGGAGCTCCCGAAGCTGCTTGCCTCAGCCGGCAGCCGGCACTGGATCGTGACCTATCCCTCGCAGGTGGCCGAGGCCCTTGCCGAAGCCCGCAAGGCCCGCGGCCAGGCCGGGGGCGTGCAGGCCCGCCAGGTGGCCGACCGCATCGCGATCGTCTGGCAGATCGAAGACGAGGCCCCATTCATCAAGATCCTGCAGCGGCTCGCGGGCATGTCAGGCGGCGAACTGCAGGAGGAGCAGGGCTTCCGCGGCGTCCGTATCCCCGACGGCGCCGCGATCTACGTGGGGCAGCAGCATCTGGTGGTCGCGATCGGCAACGATTCCCTGGAGAAGACGCTGGCGGCGATCCGGAATCCACCCTCCGGCGAGGCGTCGCTTCGCGAGAGCAACGTGCCGCGTCGGGCAGCCGAACTCCTGCCGCTGGATCCCGCGCGGATGTTTGGCATCAGCGACAGCTCGCGGTCGGGCGGCACGCTCGGCGTGCTTCGCGACATGGCCGAGGCACTGGTGCCCGAGGACGTCGAAGCTTCCGCCCGCGACATGCTCGCAGGCCTCCAGAAGCTGCTGCCGACCGAAACGGAGATGGAGGGCATGTTCGGCGTCGGCGTGACCACGATGCGGGCCGACGACGCGGGCGTATCGCTGCAGACGGCCTGGGAGATGCCGGCGCCGTAGGACCTACCTCGGCAGCGGCATTTCGAGCGAGGCGGGAACGACTCCCTGCCTGGCGGCCGGCGCGGCCGGCGGCACCTTCATGCTGCCCATGCGGGGCTTCGCGAGGTCGGCCGCCTCGGCCTTCGACAGCGTGCTCCCCGGCAGCCCGCTGCTTCCCGGCCCGGCCGCTCGCGACACCGCCGCCGGTGACTGGCTGGTGCCGGCCAGCACGTTGTCGATCGCGGCTGACTCCCGCAGGTGCGTGAAGTGCCGGGCCATCTCGATCCGCTGCTTCTTCTCGAAAATATCGTCGTAGAGTTCGCTCCGCACCTCGTCGAATGAAACCGTGGCGGGTCCGGTGAACCCTTCGCAGTAGATCACCATGAAGCGGTCGGCCACCTGCACCACTCCCGAGAGTTCGCCCGGCTTGAGTGCGAAGACCTCGCGCTCGAGCGTGGGCTGGCCACCCCACCGCTGGATCGGCGGCACCTCGCCCCGCAGCGACCGGGTCGTGGGATCGGCGGAGTAGGTTTCGGCGAGATTGCCGATGTGTTCGGAGGTGGGGTTTTGCCGCGCCATCTGCCAGACCTCCTGCGCCCGGCGCTGGTTGTCGAGCACGATGATCCGGCACCGTCCGCGCGGACCAAACGTCGCCGCGAAGGCCTTGTCGAGGTCTTCCTGAGAGACCGGCACGCTCCCCACGAGTTTCTTGAGGGCCACGCTGGGCCAGACGACGTCGTCCATGTAGTGCCGCAGCGGCACCTTCTCCTCGCGGGTCACACGGGCGAGCCAGGCGGCCTCGTCGGCCGAGCCGTCGGCCTTCGTGAAGCCCATCTGTGTCGCCGCCCGGGCGATCTCGGCGTCGAGGTCGGCCTGCGTCACCCCGTGCTGCTGCTTCTTCAGGGCCTGGTCGACGAGCGTGCGGGTGATGAGGATCTCGAGGACCTCGCGGCCGTACCGGTCGAGGCACACCTCCTTGACGTCGTCCACGGAGATCGGCTGCCCGTTGACCAACGCAGCGACACCCGGCCGCGCGGCCGCCTTCGCCGGATCGTTGAGCACGTTGTCGACGGTCGTCGTGTCCTGCAGTTTCTTGAAAACCTCGCTCGAGGCCTGGCGACTCTTCCGCTCGCGGAGTTCCTCGGCCAGCTGCGAGCGGACCTCCTCGAGGGTCGCCCCGGCCGGCGGCAGATGGCCTTCGCACTTGATCACGATGAACTGGTCGGCCACCTGCACCACGTCGGAGATCTGCCCCGGCTGGAGCGCGAAGGCTGCCCGGTCGAACAGCGGATCACCGGAGTGCAGGCGGATCGGCTGCACCCAGCCGTTGGCGCTGGCGCTGCCGACGTCGACCGAGCGCTGGCGGGCGATCGCGCCGAACTCGTCGGGGGCCTCGAGCGCCTGCTTCCGTAACGCGTCGGCCTCCGGTCGCGTCCGCGAGACGATGATCCGCGCCTTCACGGCCGGACCGAACCGGTTCTCGTAGGCCTGCTGCAACTCTTCGGCCGCGGGCTCGACCGCGCCGCGGGCCAGGCTGCGGAGCGCGAGCATCGGCCAGACGATGTCGTCGGCGTATTGCTTGGGCGTGATGCCCCGCTCCTGCTGGATCATCTCCAGCCACTTGTCGCGGGGCACACTGAACCGGCGGGCCATCGCGTCGATTTCGCCGCTGACGTCCTGGGGCGACACCGCCAGCCCGTGCTGCTGGCAGGACTGCTCGATGATCCGGCGGTTGACGAGGGTCTCGAGGACGACAGCCCCGTAGCGACCAAGGCAGTCGGCGGCCAGTTGGTCGGAGGTGATCTCCACGCCGTTGACGATGGCCACCGGCTTGGATCCCGGGGTGCCGGCCGGCGCGGCGGCGGCCCGGGGCGGTGTGGCCTCGGCTTCGAGGCTGCCGGTGAGCAGCCGCCAGCCCACGCCCACGGCTACGATCGCCGCTGCGGCACCAATCTCGCGGACATAGCCCCGGTCGATCCACTCAAAACGCATGTCAGCCCTCCTTGGCGGTCGTGGACCGCCGGCCTGCTGCCGGACCGCCCACGATCAGGTTGAAATAGGCAATCCAGCGATTTCAATCAAGGCGAGCAGGCCCGCGGACACCGCCGCGATTGGACGCCGGCAGGGGCCTCGCGTAGTCTGCCGCCACCGCTTCGCCTCCCAGAGCCCCCACATGTCGCAAGCCGCCCCGTCCTCCGATTCCCAGCACCCGGAATGCCTGATGATCCTCGGGCTCAGGCCTCCGTTGACGCTCGAGGATGTGAAGCAGGCCTACATGGCCAAGGCGATGAAGGCGCACCCCGACCGTGGCGGCGACCCGCAGGAGTTCATCCGGCTGCAGAAGGCGTTCGACGATGCCACCGAGTTCGTCAAGTTCAAGGCGAGCAAACTGGAGTGGCTCGCGTCGAAGATCGATGCCTATGCCCAGCAGCAGGAGGTGGCCACCGAGACGATCGAGCGGGGCGGCAGCATCGAGATGGAGGAAACCGACTGGCTGCGACGGTCGTTCGGCGAGGATTTCGGGCACGTGGCCGACAAGCTCGTCGCGGTTCGCCTCCCGGGCGGCCGGGCCGACGACGTCTTCGCGATCCTACTCGGCTTCCGGGCCGACTCCCTCAAGGATCTCGCCGTGCTCGACCTGTCCGGGGGCACGATCACCGACGAGGGGCTGCTCCAACTCAAGGAGCTCAAGAACCTCAGGCACCTCGACCTGCGGGGCACGCGAGTCGGCAAACTCGCGGCCGACGTGCCCGGCTGGTTTGAGAACCTCGAGTTTCTCGGCCTGCCGAAGGGAGCCGTCGGCATGTTCGCCCGGATGACGATGCCCCGCCGCGTGAAACTCGCGGTCGGCGACACGGCCGGTGAGGAGTGACATGCTGGTGCGTGCCCTGCTTCTGGGAGCGGTCATCCTCATGCCCTCGCACCTATCAGCCGCCGAGCCCGTGCTTGCCGACTACGACACCCGCACCGTCACGGTGCCGGAGACCGGCGAGTTTCGCTATCGCCTGCTGCGGCCGACCACGCTCGAGCCGGGAGCGACATACCCCGTCGTGCTGTTCCTGCACGGCGCCGGCGAGCGGGGCGACGACAATGCCCGGCAGCTGAAATACCTGCCAGCCTGGATGGCCGAGCCCGGAAACCGCAGGCGTCATCCCTGTTTCCTCATCGCGCCGCAGTGCCGCACAGACCACTCGTGGTCTGCCATCGACTGGCAGACGAAGCGGGCACTGCCGCTGGCCGACAAGCCGACCGCCGACCTTGCCGCGGCGCTCGCGGCCCTCGATGCGGTGCTGGCGGAGGAGCCGACCGATCCGGCCCGGGTCTATCTCACCGGCCTCTCGATGGGGGGCTATGGCAGCTGGGATCTTGCCGCCCGCCATCCAGCCCGGTTCGCCGCGGTGCTGCCGATCTGCGGTGGAGGCGACGCCGCCACCGCCCCGCGGCTGACGTCCGTGCCGATCTGGAGCTTCCACGGCACGGCAGACCCGGTCGTGCCCGTTGAACGATCGCGGGCCATGATCGAGGCGCTCACCGCCGCGGGGGGCACGCCGATCTCCTCGGAGCTCGAGGACGTCGGCCACGACTCCTGGACCCCGGCCTACGGCAACGCCGCCGTGCTCGATTGGCTGTTCGCCCAGCGCCGTCGGTGAGAGACCCTCTCGGCGGGCGCCGGCTGGATGCCTGAGCGCCTGATGTTCGAACGACGGCTCACTCGGGAAACAGCCGCGTCGACAGGTATCGCTCGCCGAGGTCGGGCAGCACGACGACCATCAGCTTGCCGGCGTGTTCGGCCCGGCGGGCCACCTGCAGCGCGCCCCAGGCGGCGGCCCCACAGCTGATCCCGCACATCAGGCCCTCCCGCTTGGCGAGTTGCCGCGTCGTCTCCATGGCATCTTCGTCGTCGACCTTCACGACCTCGTCGATGATGTCGAGGTTGAGAATGTCGGGGATGAATCCGGCGCCGATCCCCTGAATCGTGTGGCGACCCGGCTTGATCGCCAGCCCGGAGAGCTTCTGCGTGATCACCGGGCTGTTGGCCGGCTCCACCGCCACCACCTTGATGCTCGGATTCTTGGCCTTGAGCGCCTCGCCGACCCCGGTGATCGTGCCGCCGGTACCCACGCCGCAGACGATGATGTCGACCTGCCCCTCGGTGTCGGCCCAGATCTCCTCCGCCGTGGTCCGACGGTGCACCTCGGGGTTGGCGGGATTCTTGAACTGCTGCGGCATGAAAAACTGCGGGCTCGACCGGGTGATGTCTTCGGCGTGCCGCACGGCGCCGGGCATCCCCTCCGCGGCCGGCGTGAGCACGAGTTCGGCGCCCAGCGCCTTGAGCATGCGGCGGCGTTCGAGGCTCATGCTTTCGGGCATCGTGACCCGGAGTTTGTAGCCGCGGGCGGCGCAGACGTAGGCCAGGCCAATGCCGGTGTTGCCGCTGGTGGGCTCGATGATCACCGTGTCGGGGCCGATCAGGCCGTCCCGCTCCGCCGCATCGACCATCGCGCAGGCGATCCGGTCCTTCACGCTCCAGAGCGGGTTCATATTCTCAATCTTGGCGGCGATGGTCGCCACACAGCCCTCGGTGACCCGCCTCAGCCGCACCAGCGGCGTGCGGCCGATGCACTGGGTGATGTCTTCCCGAATCCCCGCCGGCAGCTTTGCAGTGACCATGAATCACCTCTCCTTGCGGCACGCGAACGGCCGCCGGCCCCTCGCCAGCGCAGCCCGCACCATTCCTATTATCGACACAACCTGCCAGAAACTGCACCGCGGCCTTAGGGCAGCCGCTTTACGCGGAGGTTTCGGTAGTGGACCTCGCTCCCCGGATCGTGGGCCTGAAGAGCGAAGGTGCCCTGCGAGAGCTTTCGCGTGCCCGTCACCCCTTCCGGTTCGACGAACTCAAAGAGCACCCGTCCGTCCACCGCCGCGACGACGGCCTTGCCTTTGACGACCACCTCGAGCGTGAACCAGGTGTCGTCCTTCGCCGGGGGCGTGAAGTTTTTGACCACGTTGTAGAGGCTGCCGGTGCGGACGGGATCCTGCTGCGAGTTGTTGACCTGCACCTCGTAACCCTGCGCCGGCCAGCCATCAGGCTGAAAGACGGTGTGGATGAACAGGCCCGAGTTGGCCACCGGCTTGGTCAGCACCTCCGCCTTCACGTGAAAGTTCTTAAACTCGGCCGGCTTCGCGGCGTCGGGGCCGACGTAGAAGAGATGACTGCGGGGCCCGTGGCAGATGATTGCCCCGTCCTTCACCCCCCAGCTGTCCGGGTTTTCGTTGGCCTTCCACCCGGCCAGGGTCGTGCCATCGAACAAGGAGATGAAGCCGTCTTCGGCCCCCGCGGCTAACGCCACCGCGAAAACCTGCAGGCAGGCGGCGGTGGCCGCCGCCCTGATGGCCAACCGAACCGCTTCCGAGATACGCTCGTAGATCATGGAAGAAGAGTCTCCTCTGGGCCTGCGCGAAGGACACCGCGATCAGCACGACCGCCGCTCGACATGAGCATACGGCTTCCCTCGGCGCCGGACCACCGGCGACGGTGCCCGACGCGGTCCGGCAGCGGCTCGACGCCGCCGGGCTGAATCACCGGCCGATTCTGCTGTCGGTCGACACCGACGTGTCGCTCGCCGGCGATCCCCGCCGCGAATGGCTCGTCGTCACTCCCGACCACCTCTCGGTGACCGACGGGCACGACACCCTGCGGTCGGTCGCCTGGCCGGCGGTCGATCGGGTGCGGACGACGTCGGGCGTCGGCGGTGGCTCGCTCCAGGTCCGCACCGACGGCGTCTGGATCGACCTGATCCGCTATTCCAACGCGCTGGCAACGCGGTTTCACAAAGTGTCGCGGGCCCTCGACAAGTCTCGGGAAGGGATCACCGCCGGGCTGCCCGGCGGCCTCGAGGGGATCGATGGGCCGCTCGATCCGCCCGCCTGCCCGACCTGCGGGCTCCGGCTCCAGACCGCCGACGACGCCTGCCCGCGGTGCCTGCAGAAGGGGCAGATCCTCCGCCGGGTTGGCGGCCTGCTCGCGCCCTATGCCCGGGGCTCCGTGCTCCTCTGCCTGCTGACGCTGATCGGCGTCATCGCGGAGCTCGTGCCCCCCAAGCTCCAGCAGTACATGGTCGACGACATCCTCTCCGCCACGGGCCGCGAGGCCGGCGGCGGCCTGCCCGACTTCAAGACCGCGCTGCTGGTGGTCGTGCTGGCCCTGGCGTTTTCCCGCGTGCTGCTGGCCGTCGTCGGCGCTTTCAAAGGCAGGCTCACCTCGGCGATCGGTACCGGGATCACCTCGGCGCTGCGGGAGGAGATGGTGCGGAAGCTCCAGAGCCTCTCGGTGTCGTACTACGACCGGCATCAGGTCGGTTCGATGATCAGCCGCGTGGCGCACGACAGCGAGGTGCTGCACGGGCTCATGCACCAGATCACCGGCGGCTTCCTGCTCCAGATCGTGCAGCTGGTGGCCGTGGGCGGGATGCTCGTGTGGATCAACCCCAAGCTCGCGGTGTTCACGCTGATCCCGGTGCCGCTGGTGATCCTCGGTTCCTGGATCTTCTGGCGGCACGTCTACCCACGGCACTACCGGCTCTGGGATGCGGCCAGCAAGCAGATGACGACGCTCTCCGGGATGCTCTCCGGCATCCGGGTGGTCAAGGCCTTCGCCCAGGAATCGCGGGAGCTCGACCGCTTTCACGGTGCCAGCGACCACCTCCGCCGCTGGCGGCAGTGGGTGGAAAACACCAACACCACCTACGCCGCGTCGATGCAGATCGTGTTCAGCCTCGGCGGCCTGATCGTCTGGTACGTCGGCGGCCGCGACGTGATCGGCGGCAGCATGACGCTGGGCCAGCTGATCGCCTTTCTGGCCTACCTGGCGATGTTCTACGCTCCGCTGGGCGCTCTCTCCAACTTCACCACCTGGCTGACGAGTTTCCTGTCGGGGAGCAAGCGGGTGCTCGAACTGCTCGACACCCCGGCCCTGATCGACGAGCCGACGTCGCCCCAGCCGTGGAACGACGTCCAGGGGGAGATCCGCTTCGCCAACGTCACCTTTGGCTACGACCGCAATCAGCCGGTGCTTCACGACGTGTCGTTCGAGGTCGCCCCCGGCGAGATGATCGGCATCGTGGGCCGTTCGGGCTCCGGCAAGAGCACGCTGGTGAACCTGCTGTCCCGGTTCCACGACGTTCAGGAGGGCTCGATCACGGTCGACGGGCACGACATCCGCACCCTCTCCACCCGCGACCTCCGCGAACGGCTCGGTATCGTGTTTCAGGATTCGTTTCTGTTCCGGGGCACGATCTGGAAAAACCTCTGCTACGGCAGGCCGCAGGCCACGATCGAGGAGGGGCTCACCGCCGCGAAGGCCGCCGGGGCCCACGACTTCCTCTGCCGCCAGCCGCTCGCCTACGAGACCCTGCTCGGCGAGCACGGGGCGGGGCTCTCCGGAGGTGAGAAACAGCGGCTTTCGATCGCCCGCACGCTCCTCTCAGACCCGCGGGTGCTCGTACTCGACGAGGCCACGAGCAACATCGACGCGGAAGCGGAGAAGGCGATCCAGGAGGCGCTCGCAGTGCTCGTGCATGGCCGGACGACGATCGCCATCGCGCACCGGCTCTCCACCCTTCGCAACGCCGACCGCATCCTCGCCTTCGATCGTGGACGGCTGGTGGAGCAGGGGACGCATGCCGAACTCCTGGCAGCAGACGGCGTCTATGCCCGGCTCGTCCGGATTCAGACCCAGGTCACCAAGCAGCCGACGGTCGACACGCTGCTGGCCGAGCAGCAGGCCGAACCCGCGGACCCCTCCCGGGACACCTCACCGGCGGCCGCGACCCCGGCGGCCGCGGGCCTCGCCTGGCTCGATCCCGACCACGCCCGATTCTCGATCGGAGACCAGGAGCGGATCGAGATGCGGTCGGCCGCTGAGGGCACCGCCGCCGCGGTCTTCGTGATCCGCACGTTCCCGGCGACGCATCCCGAGGCCTATCTTTCCGTCCGCGGCTGGGACGAGCACGGCGACGAGATCGAACTGGGGATGATCCGCGCGCTCGACGACTGGCCAGCCGGCGACCGCGACGTCGTTCGGGCGGCCCTGCGGAGACGGTCGCTGGTGCGGGAGATTTCCCGGGTCAACGACGTCCGGCTCGTCCACGGCTACCTCGACTTCGACGTCGACACCGCTGGCGGCCGCTGCAGGTTCACGACCCGCTGGACACAGAGCCAGGCCTTCGACTTCGGCACCGAGGGCAAGATGCTCATCGACACCGACGAAAACCGCTGGGTGGTTCGCAGCCTCGACGGCCTGCCGGGGCCCGATCGGGAGCGGTTCCTGCAGTACGTCTACTGGTGACCCAGGAATCCCCTGTTTGGCCGATTCACCGCCCCCGGGCGGGTCTGGCACCGGTGATTTCGGCGGCGCGTTGCGAACCACCCGCGCACCACCTACAAAAACTGTCCTGGTTCCGGGTTTGGAGGCTGGCTCGTCCTGCGCTCCCGATCCGCGGCATTCGTGCCGCACGGCGGAACAATGACCGTTCTGCGGTCACATGAATCTCGTTCCTGTTGTTTCCCTTTCCGGTTTTTTCCTTCTGGAGTTGCATGATGAATATCACGGACCTGATCACGAGTCAGCTGATGTCGCCCGACGTGCTGGGCAAGCTCAGCGGCCTCATCGGTGCCAATGAGTCGCAGACCAAGACGGCGACGAGCGCTGCGGTACCGGCCCTGCTCAACGTGTTCGGCAAGATGGCGTCCACCAACAGCGGTGCCGACCAGCTCGCCAAGGCGATGGGCGGCCTCGACCTCGGCATGCTCGGCAACCTCGCCGGCGCGCTGGGTGGCAGCCAGGCCTCAGGCCTCAGCAGCATGGGAGGCAGCCTGCTGACCTCGCTACTCGGCGGCGGCAACAACCTGTCGAGCCTCGTCGGCACGATCGCGTCGTTCGCTGGCATGCAGCCCGGGATCATGAAGACGCTGCTGACCTACCTGGCGCCGATGGTGCTGGGCATGGTCGCCAAGCAGTTCACGGGCAAGCCCGACGCCTCGAGCGTGTCGCGGCTGTTCTCGGAGCAGTCGAACAATATCCGTGGGGCGCTGCCCAAGGGCCTGTCGCTTGGCGACTTCGGCTCTGCGAGCGGCCGTCCGAGCGAGCCGGCCCGCCACGGCGGCCACTCGCCCGAGCCGCAGTCCGCCGGCCTGCCCGGCTGGTTGCTGCCGCTGTTGGCCCTCGGTGCCCTCGGCCTCGGCTGGTACATCTGGAATCAGAACCGGCCGAAAGACGAAGTGGCGATCGCTCAGGTTGAGCGGAAGGTCGGCCCGGTGACGGAGACCGTCACCGAGGTCGTGGAGCGCAAGGGGAAGGAAATGATGGACACCGTCGTCGATCAGATCTCGATCGACCCGAAGTTCCTCGAGGCGATCCGCGTCGGCAAGAATGCCACCGACCTGTTCGGCGGCCTGACGAGCGTTCTCAAGGGCGTGACCAACGAAGAGACGGCGCGGCTGGCGGTGCCGGAACTGGAAAAGCTCGCTCCGATGCTCACCTCGCTCGAGGAAGAGGCCGGGAGGCTGCCCGTCGAGGAGAAGCCGGCGTTCACCGACTTCATCGGCAAGAACCTCGGCCTGCTGTCGAAAGTGATCGACACGGTCATGGCGCTGCCGGGCGTCAAGGGTCTCCTCGGCCCGGTCGTCGGCCCGATGGTCGAGACGCTCACCAAGATGTCGAAGTGAGCTGCAACCGTCAGCTGATGTGATTCACCCCGGCCCGGATCGGCTCCGCTGATCCGGGCCGGGTCTTTTTTCGCAGCACGATCCTGGCCCCGCGAGACTCCCCCGCGGCTCACCGCCGCGGGCGGAGCTGGCCCCGTTCAGAGCAACGCCAGCGGATTTCGCTTTTCTTCGAGCGT
>CAJBSQ010000036.1 GCA_903958265.1 uncultured Planctomycetaceae bacterium | reverse complement strand
CGGGCGGACGACGATCGCGATCGCCCACCGGCTGTCCACGCTGCGGCGGGCCAATCGGCTCGTCGTGCTCGATGCCGGGCGAATCGTGGAGGTCGGCACCCACGACGAACTCCTCGCTGCCGAAGGCATGTACGCCCGCCTCTACAACGCCCAGATGAAGGCGGCCGAAGAAGCCGCGGCCGCAACATGAACCACCACCTCGACCCCGCCCTGCCGCGAACGACCATGCCCTCCCCCACCCCAGCGATCACGTCCGCGGAGTCCACCGAAGGCTGGCTGCTCGAGCGGCATACGCATGGCCGTCTCGATCTCGTCGATGCCCGCGGGCGTCGACATCGCGACGTCGACGTGCTGCGGGCGTTTCCGGTGACCGCAGCCACCGGCCCGGTGGCAATCATCGCCGCCGACGGTGGTGAACTCGCCTGGGTGCAATCGCTTGCACGTCTGCCCGCCGACCTCCAGGCGCTGCTCGAACGCGAGCTCGCCCAGCGGGAGTTCCTGCCGGCGATCGAGCGGATCGAGTCGATCTCCGACACCGAGCCGACAGAATGGACCGTCGTCACCGATCGCGGCGGGCATCGCTTCAAGGTGGCCCACACGGATGACGTGGCCCGCCGCGCCGACGGCAGCGTGTTCATCACCGACACCTTCGGGATGCGATACCGAGTCCCCGACGTTGCCGCGCTTGATCTCCACAGCCGCCGCCTCCTCGAGAAGATGGCCTAGGCCGGCAAGGGCTGGCCCGCAGGTTGCCTGCATCCGCCAGATTCAAGCCGCCGGCTCGCCGGGGCCGGAAGCTGGGCCGGTTGCACCGTCCATGCCGACAGGGAGGGCTGCTGTCCTGGAAAAAACACCCATTTTTTCTCAACAAACCGCTTGTGGCCCGCGTAGACCGGATTAGTCTCGGAGGGTCTTCCAGGAGAGAACCCATGACTTCGTCCAGCATCCGTTCGCCCCGTTCGGCATTCCTTCGCCGCCTTCAATCCCTCGCCTGCGCCGGGCTCGTGCTCGCGCCGCAGACGCCCGCGATGCGGTTCGCGACCGCCGAGTGCGGCTGCGGCGCCGCCCCTGCCCCGGTGGCGGTGCCCACGCAGACCTACCGGCTCGACTACCAGACCGTCTACGACGAGCGACAGGTCAGCGCGGAGCGGGTCTCCTACGAGACCGTCTACGACACCAAGACCTACACGGTGCAGAAGCCCGTCTGGGAGACCCAGACGCAGGAGCGCCGCTACGCCGTGCAGAGGCCGGTCTGGGAGACGCAGACCCGCGAAGAGCGGACCACCGTCATGAAGCCCGTCTACGAGACGGTCGTCGAGGACCGCAGCTACGACGTGACCCGTGACGTGGTCGAGACGGCCACCCGCGACGAGCAGTACACCGTCATGAAGCCGGTCTACGAGACCGTCGTGCAGCAGCAGGTCTCCACCGTGCGGAAGCCCGTCTATGAGACCAGCGAGCGGGAGCAGGCCTACACCGTCACCGAGCCGGTCACCCAGATGCGGACCACCTACTCGGTGGGCAGTCAGGCGGTCGACATGGTCACGCCGGTGGTGACCCCGGGCGCGACCGGCCTCGCGTACGCGCCCGGTGGCTGGATGATCGATCCCGTCACCGGCCTCGCCGTGTGGCAGCGGGGCGGCTACCAGTGGGTGATGACACCCGGCACCGTCGTCAATCAGGTGAACCGCAGCTACCAGCCGACCTACACGCCGGTGCAGGTGCCCGAGACGACCTACGTCAATCGCGTCGTCACCCAGAAGGTGCCGGTGCAGACCGTCCGCTACGTCGACGAGCAGGTGGTGCAGCAGGTGCCCGTGCAGACCATGAAGATGGTCGCCGAGACGGCCGTTCGGCAGGTGCCCGTGCAGACCGTTCGCAAGGTGGTCGAGCGGGTCGAGAACAGGGTGCCGGTGCAGGTGATGAAGATGGTGCCCGAGGAGCAGGTCCGTCAGGTCGCCTATCAGGTCTGCAAGATGGTCACCGAGGAAAAGGTCGAACCGGTGCAGATCCAGGTGATGAAGTACGTCACCGAGGAGCGGACGATGCAGGTGCCGCGGGTGGTCGAAAAGAAGACCCCTTACACCTACACGGTACGGATGCCCCGCACGGTGGTGACGAAGGTGCCGCTCGATTCCTGCGGGAATCCGATCCCCACGGCTCCCGCCGCCGCCATCCCCGCCGCCGCTGGGGCTCCCTCACTGCCGATGGCCACGGCCGCGTCGTACGAGACGGTGCCCACACCCCCTGCGGCATCCGCCCGGCCGACGACGCCTCCGGCGGCGCCGGCGGCGAGTGGTCCCTTGAAGACGTTCAGCGACAAGCCTGCCGAGATGAGCCCGCCGGTCACCGACGGCTGGAAGGCCTCCACGCTCGACCACGCCGATCCCGCGCCGACGGCGGCCGAGACTCGGCAGGCGGACAAGCCAATCGTCGAGGCCGTTCCCGGCCGCAGCAACGAGTCCATGCCCGCGCCGGCGGCAGCGGCGCCCTCGACCGCGATTCCGACCGAGCAGGCACCCACGATCGCGCCGCCGGGTCCGCTGGTGGAACCAGCCGCGCCGGTTCACGACCTCCGCGACACCCCGGCCGCCGCCCGGACCTCCGGCACGGGCTTCCTCCGCGTGATCCCCTCAGATCACACGACCTGACACGGTCGGGCATTCACGCCCCCGTACAAGCCCACGGCGAAGGGCTGTCACGCCGCGCTTCGACGCTGCGATGCCTCTTTCAGCAAAAGCCCCGGCCATACCGCTCCACGATTGGCAGCCATCGGGGCGGGGAGTACATTCCCGCGAACACTCGCAGGACGCCCCCGCATGCCCCCCGAGGTCACGGACGACCAGTCGCCACCACGTGGGCGGTCGTCGGCACCGCGGGGCCGACGCTCATCCCGGCCACTGCTCGAGTTCGACGATCCCGTGGATCATCCGGGCGTCCGAGGCCTCTACACCGCGGCGATGATGGCCGCGGTGCTCGACGTGCCGCCCGCGGCGATTCGGCACTGGATCCGCGGCGGCTTGTTCATCGCCGCCCGGTCGGTCGGGTCGGTCGACTGGTTCGGGTTCGAGCAGCTTGTCGTAGGACGGCATCTGGCCCGATTCCTCGCGGGTGGCCTCTCGCTTCGCGACATCGATGCCAAGCTCCGGGAACTCGTGCCGGGGGGCGGGCAGGCCGCTGCCGACGCCGCGAGCCGGATGCGGCTCGACGGCCGCCGGCTGAGCCTCGATGACGGGGGCCGGATGCTGGCCGCCGGCGGCCAACTGCAACTCGGTTTCTATACGGCGTCACTGGTGGAGACGGCCGCCGACGGAGAGCATCCCGCGGTCTTTGAACTGGAGTCGGCTCGTGAAGCCTCGGCCCGTCCGGCCGCTGGCGACGACGCGGCCGATCTCCCGCCGCCTGGCAGCGACGCCGCGGAGATCCTCGATCTTGCCGACGACCTGGAGGCGGCGGGCGAGTTCGTCGAGGCGGCCGAGGCGCTGCGGGCCGTGCTGCAGGCCCAGGGTCCGAATGCCCGGATCACCTTTATGCTGGCAGAACTCCTCTACCGCGCCGGCGATCTGACCGCCGCCCGGGAGCGGTACTACGCCGCCATCGAGCTCGATCCCGATCACCTCCAGGCCCGGTCGAGCCTCGGGTGCGTGCTCGCGGAACTGGGCGAACACGAACTGGCGCTGGCCGCCCTCGAGGGTGTGCTCCGTCAGGAGCCCACCTACGCTGATGCCCACTGGCATACGGCGGGCGTCCTTCGCGAGATGGGCGCCGTGGCCGACGCCGCGCACCATCTCCGTCGCTTCCTCGCCCTCGCGCCCGAGAGCCCCTGGGCCACGCTCGCCCGCGGGCGGCTCGACGAATCCCGCTGACGGAAGCGTCTCGCGAGGCTCAGTACGCGCCCCAGGGTCCGCGGACGGCATTGACGCCAAACTGCACCGTGTCGCTCGGCTGATTCGGTGTCGGCAGGAAACCGCCGCCACCACTGCCCGCCACACCACCCGGGCCCGGATACGGACGGCGAAACTGATGGTAGATCGGCGCGACCCGTGAACTCGGCACGCCCCACGAGTACTGGGTCATGAACTCG
>CAJBSQ010000035.1 GCA_903958265.1 uncultured Planctomycetaceae bacterium | reverse complement strand
CTTTCGACGACTCTGGCGGGGCATGACCATCGAAGCGGTCGCGGGCCTCGATCCGGCGGCGGACGCAGAGGGCGTGAGCGGCGCCACGATGACGAGCCAGGCCGTCGCCGAGGGGAGTGTCCGGGCCGCCCGGGCGCGGGTGGATCGTGGACCGGCGGGCATGGCGGCCGGGTTCTGGGGCTGGCTCTCGCGGATCGAGCCACCGCAGTGGGGAGCCCTCGCGGTCATCGCCATCGGCGTGATCACTGCCTTCACGCGACTGAGGGGCACATGGTTCGGGCGGCTCGCCCTGCCGGTGGTCGTGCTCGCCTACCTCGGATTCGGAGCCGGCGCCCTCGTGTCGCAGGCCCAGTTCTGGGGCTGGGCGCAGGCGGGCGTGCCCCGCGGGGCCGCGGTGCTCATGGCGCTGGCGGCAGCGGCCGTGGTGCTGCCGGCGACCTCGCGCCGCAACGTCTACTGCTCGCATCTCTGTGCTCACGGGGCGGCGCAGCGGATCATCCTGCAGATCGCGCGGCCACGTCACAGCCTTCCGGCATGGCTCCGGCCGGCCGCGGCGATCCTGCCCTGGGCACTGCTGGCACTCGCGGCCTTGACCGCCGTGCTGCACCTCCCGGTGGCACTGGTCGATCTCGAACCCTTCGACGCCTATCTGCCGACGGTTTCCGGCCTCGCGGCGCTGACGATCTTCGTACTCGGCCTCGTCGTCAGTGGGTTTGTGCCGATGGCCTACTGCCGCCATGCCTGCCCGACCGGCAGCCTGCTCGACCACCTGCGGCTGACCGGCCACTCCGACCGTGTCACCTGGCGGGATGCCGTCCTCATAGGCTGCCTCGCCGTGGCCGCGGCGGTGCACTGGTGGCCGCGATGAAGGGATGCGTGCCGGCACTCGTGGCCACAGTGATGGCGGCGTGGTCTGCGGCGGCAGAGCCTCTCACCTTCTCTGGCCCCGCGATGGGCACGACGTATCGCGTGACGCTGGCCGCGCCGCTGGCAGGCATGGCGGTGGGCACGATGCATCGTGACGTCGAGCGGCTCCTCGCCCGCATCGACCGGGCCGCGAGCACCTGGCGGCAGGATTCCGATGCCCGCCGGTTCAACCGGGCCGCGGCCGGCGAGTGGGTTGAGATCGGGCCCGATCTCGCAGCGCTGCTCGCGGTGGCCCGGCGGGTGCACGAGGCCTCGAATGGGGCGTTCGACGTGACGGCCGGCCCCCTCGTGCGGCACTGGCGAGAGGCCCAGCCCTCCGCCACTGGCCAGGCCACCGGCCAGGCCACCAGCCAACTCTCGGGCCGCTTCTCGCACCAGCTCGCTGACATCCGCACGCGCGTGGGCATGCCGCTTGTCGAAATGCGGCCAGCGGCCCAGGATCGACCGGCCGCAATCCGCAAGCGGGTCGACGGCGTGGAACTCGACCTGGCGGGCATTGGGCCTGGTTTCGCGGTCGACCGCATCGGGGAACGGCTGGTGGACGTAGGCTCGGCCTCGCACCTCGTGGAACTCGGTGGCGAGGTGCGGGCCTGGGGCACCCGAGGCCACGGGAACCCGTGGCGAGTGCGGGTGGGGGCGAGCGCTGAGGGGGGCCGCGTGATCGAACTTTCCGCGGGCAAAGCCCTGGCGACGGCGAGCATCGACGCAGGCCGGATGATCGTCGATCCCCGGACGGGCCAGGGCATCGCCGGCCCCGCCCGCAGCCTCACCGTCGTCGCCGAGACCTGCGGCGAGGCCGACGCCTGGGCCGTCGCCGCGATCGTGCTCGATCTGCATCCCGATGAGGATGGGCTCGTCAGGGTGCCGCCGGCACCATCCACGACAGCGGCCCCGCCTGCAGCCAGACCAGCAGCCCCATGAGAGCCGCGAGCGCCAGCGAGTGCGGAAACACCCGCCGGAGAATCTCCCCCTCGCGGCGGTGCATGCCGGTGGCGGTGGCCGAAACGACGATGCTCTGGGCGTCGATCATCTTGCCCATCACGCCGCCGGTGCTGTTGGCGGTGCAGATCAGCAGCGGGTCGAGGCCGAGCTGCTCGGCGGTGACCCGCTGGAGGCTGCCGAACATGGCGTTGCTCGAGGTGTCGGAGCCGGTGAGGGCCACGCCGAGCCAGCCCAAGAGCGGGGCGAAGAAGGCATAGGCCGTGCCAGTGGCGGTGAGCGCCAGGCCGAGCGTGACATCGGTGCCCGACGAGCGGGTCACGAAGGCCAGCGCGAGCATCGCGGCGATCGTGACCAGTGATTCGCCGAGGCCGCGCAGGGTGTCGAGCCCGATGCGAAAGGCCCGCCGCCACCCGATCCCGAGCCATGGGATCGACACGAGTGCCGCGACCAGAATGCCGGTGCCGGCCGCGGAGAGCCAGTTGAACCGGTAGATGGCCCGTTCGATCTCCCGGGCTTCGCGGGTCGCCGGGGGCATCTTCGCAATCCTGCCGTCAAGAAAGGGAACGCTCACTTCAGGCGCGACGACGACCCGCGGTACTACGGCCGCGGCACCACGGCCCTCCAGGAACGCCTTCACGTCAGGAAGGCCCCAGGCGAAGACGGCGACCGACAGAAACACCCAGGGCATCCACGCCCAGGCGACCTGCCGCGGGGAGTCGCCGGACGATTCACGCTCGCGGGCCGGCTGCGACCAGCCGTCGCCGTGACGCCAGACCGCCTTCGGCTGCCACCCGCGCAGAAACACGGCGAGTGTCACGAGGCTCACCACTCCCCCCACCACGTCCACCAGGGCGGCCCCGACGAACGTCGCCATCGCGTACTGCACCCCGGCGAACGTGCCACCGCAGACGAGCACCGCGGGCCAGACCCCGGTGAGCCCCCGCCAGCCGGCCATCGCGCAGACCATCCAGGCCGGCACAATGAGCGAGAAGAACGGCAGTTGGTGGCCCGCCATCGCCGAGATCGCCCGCTCGTCGAGGCCGGTGACCTTCGCAAGGGTGATGATCGGCGTGCCGAGGGCGCCGAAGGCGACGGGGGCGGTGTTGGCGATCAGTGCCAGGCAGGCCGCCTCGAGCGCCGGGAAACCGGCACCGACCATCAGCGCCGCCGAGATCGCCACGGGCGCCCCGAACCCGGCCGCCCCTTCGAGAAACGCGCCGAACGAGAAGGCGATCAGCAGGGCCTGCAGCCGATGGTCGGCCGAGAGGCCCATCACCGACCGCTTCATGATCTCGAGCGCGCCCGACTCGACGCAGAGCCGGTAGAGGAACATCGCCGCGACGATGATCCAGCCGATCGGAAACAGGCCGAAGGCCGCGCCGTGGACCGCAGCCGCCGCCGCCGCATCGGCCGGCATGCCGAACACGCCCACGGCGATCGCCACCGCGACCGCAAGCCCCGCGAGGGCAGCCCGCCGACCCGACCAGCCCGCCCACGCCAGCAGCCCGAGCAGGACGACCAGCGGCAGCGCTGCGACCGCCGTGGAGAGCCACCGCGAGCCCAGTGGATCGTAGACGTGCTCCCAGATCATGTCCGCAGGATACCCGGCCTTACGCGAACAGATCCTCGACCGCGCGGCCCTTGCCGTCCTCGGTGGCGTAGAAGGGGCGGTTTTCGACGTCGAAGACCGTCTTCGGGCTGATGCCCATGGCGGTGAAGACCGTGGCGTGGAGGTCCGTGATCGTCACGGGATTCTCGATCGCCATGCAGGGCCGCTCATCGGCCGTCTTGCCGTAGACGGCTCCCCGCTTCATGCCACCGCCGAAGAGCACCACCGTGGAACCGCCGGTGAAGTGGCGGTGCTGGCCGTAGTGGGCCGGCAGTTGCAGGAAGTCTTTGGGCGAACTCGCCTGGTCCTTGGCATCCGAGCCGGGCTGACCCTCCGTGATCATGTCGCGGCTGAACTCGCTGGCGATCACCACGAGCGTGCGGTCGAGCAGGCCCCGCTCCTCGAGGTCGCGAATCAGGGCCGCGATCGGGCGGTCGATTTCGGCGTGGAGGGCGGCCACCCGCTCGTGGCCGTTCTCGTGGGTGTCCCAGTGGACGAAGGGGACGTACTCGGTGGTCACTTCGACGTAGCGGGCACCGTTTTCGACGAGCCGCCGGGCGAGCAGGCAGCCACGGCCGAAGCGACCCGTGTCGTACCGCTCCCGCACCTCCTGGGGCTCGAGCATGATGTCGAAGGCTTCCCGCTCCTTGGCGCCGAGCAGCCGGTGGGCGTTGTCGATGCTGCGGAGCATCGACTCCTGGTGGAAGTCGCTGGTGAACTCGCGGTGTGCCGATACCGCCGCGAGTCGCTTCATGGCCGCGTACCGCTCGGCGAACCGCTCCGCCGACATGCCCGTGGGAGGCCGGACGGCGAGGGAGGCCTGTTCTGGATAGGGAAGGTTCATCGGCCCGAACTCGCTGCCGAAGAAGCCGGCCGTGGTGAACGCCTTGATCTCCTCGTTCTCGCCCACCCCTTCGAGCCGCTGGCCGATATTGACGAACGCCGGCATGACCGGGTTCCGCGGTCCGAGCACGCGGGCCATCCAGCCGCCGATGTGCGGGCAGGCCACGGTCTGCGGGGGCACATAGCCGGTATGCCAGTGGTATTGGTGCCGCGAGTGGAGGATGCTGCCGAGATCCGGCTGGACGTGCGAACGGATGAGGGTTGCCCGGTCAAGCACCTTGGCGATCTCGGGCAGGCCATCGCAGATCTGCACGCCGTCGATCGCGGTGGGGATCGCGGGGAACGTGCTGATCACGTCGGCGACCGCAAGGCCGGGTTCGAACGGCTTGTATCGCTTGGGGTCGAACGTGTCGGGGGCCGCCATGCCGCCCGCCATCCAGAGCACGATCATCGCGTCGGCCCGAGCCTCGGGATGCACGATGCGGGGGCCCTGCTCCGAGCCACGGGCTCGTGGCTCCGGCAGGGCAAGCGTCGTGGTCGCAGCGGCGGCCAGGCACTCAAGGAAATCGCGGCGGGTTTTCATGTCGGGCGCTCCTGCTCCATTATCGCACGAACTGGAACTCCGGCAGCATCACCACGCTCCAGAGGCAATCGGCCACGCTTTCCGCGGTCGGCGCGGCCCCAAGCAGATCTCGGGCGACCGCCGCCTCGTCCGCCGTCGGCGGACGGGAGAGGGCGGCGGTAAAGATCCACGAAGCGACTCGATCGGGATCGGGACCGTGTTCTGCGAGGATGCGGTTGCCTCCCTTGGCGATCTCGTCGGCAAGCGACTGCTCGTTGGCCAACAGGATCGCCTCCAAGGTCGTCAGGTCCGAAGGGCGGCTCGTGACCACCTGTTCACGGTTTGGCCGGCCGAGGGCCGCCATCAGTGGCGTCGCCTTCACCAGTGAGGCCCGGACCATCGGTGCTGCGGCCGGTGCGGTGGCCACGGCCACCTCGGCGTCGGGCTTCGCGGGGGCGGTGCCCGCGAGCATCCAGACGGCATCGGTGAGCTGCTCGGCAGTCATCCTGCGGGGCAGTGGGCCGCGGAACACGAACTCACTTCCGGTGGGCGGGCCCTCGAAGGCCGGCG
>CAJBSQ010000034.1 GCA_903958265.1 uncultured Planctomycetaceae bacterium | reverse complement strand
GTCGCCTCGGTGGCTGATCGGGCTTCCTAGCGCCCGAAAAGCGTCACCAGCCAGAGGGATTTTCCAAGTCAGAGCCGCCACAAGCATCCACACCACGATGGCCGCCGATAGGTCGTACCCGTGGCTGTCACTGCGCCGGACGCTGGCTGCGGGGCTCAAAGCAGAGCCCCGTCAATGGCACCTTCGCCGGCATGTCCCGGCCGCGTGGACTTGTGCCGCCGGCCGCCCCGTCCTTCGACCTGCTTACGTGATCCCCTGCGGCAACGCGACGAACGAGAGAATCGCGAAGTAGTGGCAGGTGCTCCCGCCCAGCACAAACAGGTGCCACGCGGCGTGGAAGTATCGCACCCTGTGATCGAACACGAGAAAGATCACGCCTGCGGTGTAGAGCACACCCCCAACGGCCATCCACACGAGGCATGCCAGCGGCACAAACGGTGCGAGAATCATCGCCGGCAGCCAGCCGAGCGCCACATACGGAAGCGGCGAGAACGTATCGTCAATGCGATGCTTCGCGAGCACTTTTGAGGCGAAGCCGAGAAGTGCCGCTCCCCACAGCAGCACAAGTACGGGCATGGTCCATGGCGAAGGGAGGTATGCCACGAGAAACGGGGTGTATGTGCCGATGATAAGCAGAAAAATCACGCCCTGATCCCAGACGCTGAGCAGACGCTTCCACGTGGGCTGCTGCACGCCGTGGGAGAGGGCGGACGCCGCGTAGGTCGCCACGAGCGTGACGGCGTACAGACCGCAGGCCAGCGCGACCGTCCAGTGGGGGTGGTTCGACAGCAAGACGACCGCCCCGGCCCCGCTGAGCACGACGCCTGCGCCGTGTGTGACCGCGTTGACAAACTCCTCGTGCACATCGCGGCGCGGAGATGGAGCGGTGCTGGGCATGACGTGCGAGAAACGAAGAGGAGCGAGGAACGCGGCCCAATATCGAAACATGAGTCTAGTTCTTTTTCTTCTTTCTTCATCTATCTACCTATGGGGTATCCCTCTCGGCATCCCGTCAGCCCGATAGACGCCACCCGTTCGTCCAGCATTTTCGACCCCCAGCCACGGCTCATGGTGTCAGACGGCTCCACGGTCGCCTCGGTGGCCAATCTGGCTTCCTAGCGCCCCAAAAGCATCACCAGCCAGAGGGATATTCACGCCAGCGACTACACGCCCTTCGCCATAACGTAGTCGTCCATCACGAAGCCGCCGCCGATCTCAAACACGGCATCCCGGATGACCTCGAAGCCCGCAGCCCGGTAGAACCCGATGGCCCCGGTGTTCCTCTTATTGACCTGCAGCCAGAGTAACCGCCGCCCCAGTTCCCGCGCCCGGCCTTCGATGTGCCCGAGCATGAACCTGCCGAGCCCCATGCCGCGGTGAGAATCGAGCACGTAGAGTTGGCCGAGTTTCATATCGGCTGCGGCACGCTCCTCGCCGTCTATGCTCGCCAGTTCGTAGCCGCAGTAGCCGACAGGCGTGCCCGAGACCCGCAGCAGTTCGAGCCACCTGTCGGCTGCCCGCACATGCTCCCGCAGAGCCTCGTCGCTGAACCTCCCTGCCAGCATGTAGTCGATCTGGGCGGCCGAGATGATCCCCGCGTAGTGCTGCCGCCAGATCGTGTCGGCCAGTTCGCGCAGCACGGGAAACTCTGGCTCGGTGACGGGTGCGAGCGTGCGGTCGGCAGGCAGCATCGGTCAGTCGCCTTTGACCAACGGCTCATCGAGAGCGTCAGAGACCATGTCAAAGAACTCGATCTCGAACCATGCGGTGAAAAGCGTGACGTCGTTGAAGTACGGGTATTGCTCCGGGTCCAGATGCCACGCCGACACCTCCTCGTAGAACGCTGCGATTGAGCATGCCATTTTACTCGGTTTTAGAGGGTCCGGCCGGGAAGGTGAGGATTGAGTACCTTGCGTGCGCCTTCTGCACCGACCACCGGCAGGCCCACGGGATCGAGCAGCCCGATCTGGACGAGGACGCTCGCTTGGTCCCAGTAGATGTGTTCGTGTGACACCTTTCCTTCCTTCACGCCCACGACCACGATGAAAGCGGCCTCGACCGGCTTGCCCGTCGGCTTCACCCCCGGAAGCATCCATTCGATTTCTGTCGTGTGGGTGAACGTGATGACCATTTCCTCCACGATCTGGCTCTCGCCCACGGTCCGGGAAACGGCCGTCATCCGCACGTCGGGTGGAAAGAACTTGCCGACGAGACGATCCCGATAGAACGCCCGCACACCATCCCGGCCGACACCTCCCATCATGGTTGGCACATGGTTGAGATGCGGCGACTCGGTCATTGTCGCCATCGTGGTATCGAGGTCGCCGTCGAGTTCGGCCTGCACGTGCCGCTCAAACAGGTCCACCATCGCCTGCTGGGAATCTGACAAGCGACCCATGACTTCCCCTCCTGTGTGTTCGTTCCGCGGCACAGCAGGTGGATCATAACCCATCACATTTCACACAGGAACCATTTCATGTCCACAGCAACCACCACCGAACCCACAACCGGCCAGCACAAAACCAGACGGGCCACTACTCAGCCCTCCAACACTCCGACAACCCAACTCGAACGCTCCGCCGCTCAAAGGCTCCGCACAACGATGGCCGCCGTCAGGCTCGCCTTCACGTGGCTGGG
>CAJBSQ010000033.1 GCA_903958265.1 uncultured Planctomycetaceae bacterium | reverse complement strand
GGAGTTCATGATCTCGTTCCCCGAGGTTGACGATGTGCTCGTCTACACGTTCGACCAGCAGGCGTGGCTGTGCAGCGAGTTCGGCCCCTGCCCTCGTTGCAGCGGCATTCCACTCGACGCCCGCCTGCCAGCTTTTCTCAACATGCTCAACGAGACGATGCAGTCGGTGAGGCCGAACACCCGCCTATGGTGGAAGCCGTGGGAACTTTCCAAGGGGCAGGTGGTGGCGATCCTCGACGAGGTGAAGCCCCCCCACTTCGGGCTCGTGCTCAATCCCTCCAGCAGCAACGAGGTCTACCCCTTCAACGACCGCTCATTCAGCTCCGACCTCGGCGTGCGGCGGCTCGTGCAGATGGCCGAGGAACGCGGTATCCCGGTGCTCGGCGAGTTCGATCACACCTTCTACAAGCCGCTCTACCTCTTCGAGGACTTCTTCCCCCGCCTGATCTACGAGCAGATGGTCGGCTGGAAGGAAATGAAGGGGATCGTCGGCGTGAAGGAATACTACGGTTTCGCCCCCGCGACGTTCTCCGTCAATGCCGCGATGCTCAAAGCCTGGATGCGATCTCCTCACGCCTCGCTCGACACACTGCTCGCGGAGGTCGCAGCCCCCTACGGCGCGAAGGCAGCGCCGCTGGCGATCCAGGCGTGGGAGTACGTGGCCCGTTCCGTGGAGGCCTACCCGTGGGACACCACCTACCTGATCGGCCCGATGGGGCTCGACCGCCACTGGGACGGCGGCCACGACTGGGAACCGGTCACCATACCCAACGGCACCTGGGACACCCCGATCTGGAAGGCAAACCGCAAGGGCAACTTTATGCTCACCGAGGAGCACAAGGCGCATCCATGGGTGTTCGAGGATGCCGGCCTGCGGCTCGAAGATTCCGCCGCGTTGGGCTTCAAGGCCGTGGAACTCTACGACCAGGCGATCGCCGCCGGCAGCGATCGGCTCGACGATCTCCGCATCCAGCGGGAGATCGTCTACAAGACGTCGCGGTCGCTGCGGGCCAAGGGGATTCATTTCCTGCTCACGCTCGCCGCCCAGGATGCCCGCATGGTGCAGCACGACGACAAGCAGTTTGCTATCGTCGCCAAGCGGATCGAAGGCCTGCTCGAGCGGGATGTCGCCAACCAGGGCAGCCGTCCGGAGGTCGTGGCGAAGCTCGCCGAGTTCCGCCGTGATCCGCAGGCCTGGATCGCCGCCAACCTCGCGCCCCGCACGTACGAAACGAAGGCCTCACCTGACTGGAGCAAGTGGATACCGCGGCAGGACTGATGCGGTTCCCAAGACGCTATGGACGGCTGAACGCGGTCCGGTAGGTTTTGACCGTCGTCCGTATCTCTTCGAGCAGGGCAGGCTGCGGGATCCCACGGTGGAAGGGCTATCGCAGGAGGTCGAACTGGCGCCGCTCGCCCGGGGCGAGCCGGATGTCGGGAATGATCGCCCACTCATCGCTGACGCGGGCTTCCGGCAGGCGCAGCGCGGTCGTGCCGGCGGGGAGCCGCACCCGGAGCGTACGGGTGCGGTCACCGGTGGCGCGGTTTTCGAGCGTGACGGAGACGACACCAGACGAACGCTCACCGCTCACAAGGATGCCGCCGCGGGCGGCAAGCTGCGAGAACGCCACGCGGTCGCGCTGCCACGCGGCCGGGAGGGCTGGAAACACGGTGACTTCGTGGTCACTATCTGGATCGAGGAGCATCTGCGCCACGTTGCAGACGAGTGCCGCATGGGCCGCCACTTCGGGCGTTTTCTTGAAGTCCTCCCGATCGGCAATGATCTCGCCGAAGCAGCAGTCGTCAAAGAGCGTGACCTCGGGCCTGAGAAGCTCCCTTGCCCAGCGGTGCGCCTCCGCACCGTCGCGGAGCTTCGCGGCGATCACGCCCATCGAACCGTTGTTGAAGACGTAGTCGCCGGTCTTCGATTCCCGCACCATGTCGTAGGTCGTTTTCACGAGCG
>CAJBSQ010000032.1 GCA_903958265.1 uncultured Planctomycetaceae bacterium | reverse complement strand
GCTCCGTGAGGCCCGGCAGCGAGAGCGTTCCGCCGCCGTTGCCTCGCAGGGCAGCAGCGATCGGTGGCGTGAGCCGCGTGAGCCGCGGCAGGAAGACGTGATCCTGCTGCGCCAGCCGCCGCGCCAAGGGCTCCGAGTCGAGCGTCTCGAGATCGGGCAGCAGCAAGCCCTGCAGCGATTGGCACTCCGCGAGGGCGGCAGCCACGTCATCGGGCAGTTGGGCAAAGCCGCCAATGACGAGCCCCACACCCTCGTGGAGGGCGAGCGCCCGCGCGGTGTCGGTGGACAGGCCGCGAAGGTTGGGGAGCACGACGAGCGCCCTGCACGTTGCGAGCGCGGCGGCCGCGTCGGCCGCGAGGTCGGTGATCCCCGGCAGCTCGACCGCCGCTCCCCACGACTCTGCACCAAACCGCCGCAGCGGCTTGGCCGAGGCCGCGTCGAGCGTGGTTATCGCCGGAAACGACACCACACCGTCGTACGAGGTGAGCGGGCCGACAACCTTTTTAGTGAGCTGCGGCACGTCATCGAGCGTGAGAAACTCCGCGAACTGATCCCGGATCTTCAGCCATTCGGGGTCGCGGGAGAAAAACAGGAAGCCGTCGAGCGGGCTGCCGACGCCGGGAAGCACCGCGCGGTCGACCGCTGCCCAGAGGCGGGCGATCGTCTCGTGAGGCACGCCCGCTGCGAGCAGCGCCGCGTCGATTTCGGACCGATCCTGATGCACCGAAGGCTGCCCCGCCTTCGCGGCCACTCGCTGCTTGATCGCCTTCTGCGGGGCGCCGGTCGGTGGCTGTTCCACGCCCTGCGGCGGGGCCGCCGCCGCGAGACCGCAGCCGGCCAGCACGGCCGCAAACCTCAGGCACGAGATTCTGGCGGGTCTGAGCGTCATGGCTCCTCCCGGCCGGCAGCCGCTGCGGAGGCGAAGACCCGCAGCGTGCCCGCATCGATCGACCAGGCCAGCCCGAAGGGAGCGACGATCGCGTCGAGCAGCTCGGCTCGCGACACCTCGCGGACGTCGACCCGGGCGATCTCCCCCGGGGCGATGCCGCGCGCCGCCAGCGACGGGGCGTCGATCGTCAGTTCAAGCGAGAGCCGGGCGGCCACCGCCGCCAGTGCCTGGTCGAGCGGTGCTGCGAGCCGGAGGGAGAAGGTCTCACGGGTCGTGGTTGGGTTCGCGCCCCGGCGTGGAGTCGGCTTCCGCTGCGGCTGTGCCGTGGCCTGAGCCTTGGGCTCGGGCCCGGGCTCCGACTGCGAGGCGGCCGCGGGCCGCGGCGCGTTGTCCCTGGCCGTCATGCCGGTGTCGAGTGGTACGACCTCCGCACCGCCGGTGGTCCACGCGATGCGCCGGTCGTAGTGGGCAAGCACGAGGTCGAGCCGCTCCGCCAGCGAAAGCATGGGTAGGGTCGCGGCGGGAAGATGGTCGTGCGGGATGGCGTCGAGGCCGTCGAGTTCGAGGCCGGCTTCCCGCGCGGTGGTGGCGAGCAGATCCCGCGGTCGCGCGGCCGTGGGCCAGGTCCACGCTGCCCGACGGTGGGCCGTGCGTCGCAGGGCAGGCGGCAGCGACGCGAGTTCCGCATTCCGCGCCTGCTCGGCCGCGGAGGCGAGGCCTGCGACCGACGAGGGCCCGATCCGCACGCTCGAGGCGAGCACCTCGACCTGGCCTCCGACCATCGCGGCCACGCGGTCGAGCACGTCGTGGAGCGGTTCCCCGCGGCAGTCGAGCGTGATCGGGAACGCGGGATCGAGCCGCCGGTCGATGATCACGGGCAGGCCGGCGATCCGCGACGCCCGCTCGGCCCAGTCGCCCAACGGCACCTGCGTCCACGAGGCCTGCACCGCGGCGTCGAGGCCCGCGACGGCGATCTCGCGGGGAGCCGCGAGGCACGGCGTCACCCCGAGGGTGGCGACGGCCATCACGAAGGCCGGGAGTCGTGCCGCCGGTCGCGACTGAGACAGACCACTCCCTGTACGATCTGGGGCATGGCGGGAAACCGGTGTTCGGCTCAGCATGGCGGGCGTCCGCGGGCGAGCTTCAAGACTACCTCGGCGGCCTGCCCTCCGGCCAATCAGGAGACTCCACCATGCCATCGACCACCTGCGTGCTCGCACTCGATCAGGGCACGACCTCGAGCCGCGCGATCCTCTTCGACCGCCATGGCCGACCGCTCGCCGTCACCCAGGAGGAGTTTCCGCAGCACACCCGCGCGGTCGCCGGCCCCGACGGCGGCGACCTCGGGGTGGTGGAGCACGATCCCGAGGACATCTGGCGGACGCAACTCTCGTGCGCCCGCCGCGTGCTCGGCTCCGCGGGCATCGCGGCCACGCAGGTCGCCGCGATCGGGATCGCGAACCAACGGGAAACGACGATCCTCTGGGACCGCCTCACCGGTCAGCCCGTGGCCCCCGCGATCGTTTGGCAGAGCCGGGTGTCGGCCCCGATCTGCCAACGACTCAAGGCGGCGGGGCACGAGCCCGAGATCCGGCGACTGACGGGGCTCGTGCTCGATCCCTACTTCTCCGCCACCAAGATTGTCCACTTGCTGGAGACGGTGCCCGGCCTCCGGCCGCGGTGCGAGCGGGGCGAGGTGCTGTTCGGCACGGTCGACTCGTTTCTGATCTGGCGGTTGACGGGGGGCCGGGTGCATGCCACCGACGTCACCAACGCCAGCCGCACCGCGCTGTTCGACATCGAGCGACTGGACTGGAGCGACGAGCTCTGCGGTATCTTCGGTGTGCCCCGCCAGATGCTGCCCGAGGTGCGGCCGTCGAGCGGCTTCTTCGGCGAGACCGACGCCGCTCTCTTCGGCACAGCCCTGCCGATCACGGGCTGCGCCGGCGACCAGCAGGCGGCCGCCTTCGGGCAGGGCGTCGAGCGGGCAGGCGACGCGAAAAATACCTACGGCACCGGCGCGTTCCTCCTGTTTTCCACCGGCGACCGGCCCGTCGCCAGCACGAGCGGCCTGCTGACCACGCCGGCCTGCGTGCTGACGCCGGGGCAGCGGCACTACTGCCTGGAGGGCTCGGTGTTTGTGGCCGGGGCCCTGGTGGGCTGGCTCCGCGACGGGCTGGGGCTCATCGAGCAGGCGGCCGACGTGGAGCCGCTCGCCCGCAGCGTGGAAGACAGCGGCGGCGTGATGATCGTGCCGGCGCTGACGGGGCTCGGGGCGCCGTACTGGGATCCCACGGCGCGAGGGCTGATCATCGGGCTCTCCCGCGGCACGCGTCGCGGCCACGTCGCGCGGGCGGCACTGGAGGCGATCGCCCTCTCGGTGGCGGAGGTGGTCGAGTGCATGGAACGCGATTCGGCCGTGAGGCTCACGCATCTCCGCGTCGACGGTGGCGCCAGTGCCAACGACCTGCTCCTTCAGATCCAGGCCGACGTGCTCGACATCCCGGTCGAGCGGCCGGCGGTGCTGGAGACGACGGCCCTGGGGGCGGCGCTGCTGGCGGGCCTGGCTGCCGGATTTTTTTCCGACGTGGCGGCCGTGGCGGAAGCCCGCCGCGTGGCGCGGCGATTTGAGCCGCAGGGCGACGACGCATCACGCCGCCGGTTGATGGCGACCTGGCGGGACGCGGTCGGGCGGAGCAAGGCCTGGGCCCGGGGCGGCTGACGGCGCTCCTGGGCGAGGTCCGCCATGTCAGTAGCGTCGCGTGGCGTCGGTCGGTGCCGGTCGTTCGGCGAGCTGCACGCTGGCCGTGTACCGCTCCGGATTGGTGGCGAACGTGGCGCGGGTCTCAGGCGAGGAGAAGAGGTACATCCGTGACTGGTAGGTGACGCCGTATGCCCGCCGGCCCGACGCGCTCCGGCCCTGCTCGACGGCGAGCACCGGATCGTCGCCTGACAGCGCCGGGGCATAGCGGTCTGGCGTGGCCAGAAATGCCTGCTGCTGCTCCGGGCCGGCGAAGAGATAGGTGCGACCGCGGTGGCGAACGCCCCACTGTGCCCGGCCCTCGGTCCAGACGCCGCGGTCGGCGAGCGTGACCGGACAGTATCCCTCGAGCCCAAGCGGCATGGAGCCGTAGCGATCCGGTGCGATCGGCGGTTGGGCCTCGGCCACGGCTGTGGCTGCCGCCAAGGGCGACGTCGGGCGGGCAGGGGGCATGGTCGGAGGCTCGGCGGCTTTCGGCGGAGCTTTCGAGAACCAGCCGAACGGATTTTGGATGGCGGCGGTGAACGACGACCAGGTCGATTTCGGCGCAGCCGTGGCTGGGATGTCTGCGGCGGTGGCCGACGATTCCGGGGCGGTTGCCGGGGCGGTTGCCGGGGCGGCGGCGGACGCGGCCGCGGTTGGCGCCGCGAGCCAAGAAGTACTGGCGGACGGCTCGATGGCCTGGGGCGCCGCCGGTGTCACGTTGGTGAACGCCGTGGAGGGGGCGGGCTTTTCGGCAGGCCATGCCGGGGCCGCCTGCGGCAGGGTCGGCACGTCGGCCGGGGTGGCCGATACGTACCGGCTCGGAGCGGGATCGACCGTATTCGGCGCGGTCGTGGTGGCGACCGGGGCAGCGGCAGGCGGCGTCGCACCTAGCGGCACGGCGGCGGGTGATGCGGAGGTCGTGGCGAAGTCGGAGAGTTGGCGGACCTTCGCAGTGACCAGCGAGATCGAGCCGCCCGAAGCGGCCGCCTCGGCCGTCTGCGGACTCCCGTCACCGGCCGCCTTGGAGAACCCGGCCGCGGAGAGGTCGGCCACCGCCTCCGTTGACTCGCCGAGTCCGCGGAGGGCCGGTTTCGACGTGCCAGACACCGCCGCACCAGCAGCACTCTGCGCGGCCCGCGCGACGGCCGCCACAAACTCGGCTGGCACTTCCGGGCACTCGAACATGGAGAGGGGCACGT